>CAZZCQ010000053.1:0-8310 GCA_964652285.1 uncultured Tissierella sp. | reverse complement strand
AACACCTGGGTAACCAAGTATTTCCCTAGTTTCCTCTACATCTATTATCTCCCCAGTTGTTTCAAGACCAGGTGCAGTTGGAACCCTTGTTGGAACTTCAGTTGCGATACGATAAGGGAGTTTATCTGCATTTTCAAGCAATAAATCAACAACTTTCTTTCCAGCTACATTGGAGATTTCCATAAGGTCTACACCCATTGTAGTGGTTCCTTGTGGTACGATAACTTGTGCCATTGCTTCAGGATTGATCATTGATGATGAATAGTGCATGTGTCCATCAATAAATCCTGGTAATGCATACATACCTTGACCATCTACTTCTCTTTCAGCCTTAAGATTTGCCTCAGGATCTATAGATACAATTCTCTTCCCTTTGATATAAATCTTTGTCTCATAGACTTCTTGAGAGTATACATTGACTAATTTTACATTCTTAATGACTAAATCGCAAGGAATCTTCCCCAACCCAGCATCAATCATTATGTTAGTTTCTTGTACAGTACGCATAATCTTCCTCCTTAAATAGTTATCCTTTTTTTATCTTACTTAGTGATAAAACTGATGTCCTGAAAAATGTCTTTACATTGCATTCCCCCTTATCATCAATTTTTATGATTCAGGTTTGAAATCCTTCTTGATTGTTTCTGGTACTCCCCAATTACTTCCAGGTACATATATCATATCCTTAAACATATCCCTTCCTAAAAATACAACTATACATAAGATTGCATATGGAAAGGCGAATGATGCTACTGCTCCTATTGGTGCAAAGATTACCCTCAACCCTGCTGTGAAAACTACTGTTACAACTGATAAGACTATACCAATTAAGTAACTTTTTTTGGTAATTAAAAATCCTCTAGTAATAACCTTCATCAGTAACACAGCATTGAAGCCATATACTCCTGCCACTATTAAGTCCTTTGGTAGACCAAGGGCTATGGCAGCTAATGTAGCAACTAAGGCTCCAACCAATGTAGAAATTACATCTATCCTAGATGCCATAAGGACTGCTACTAAATATAAGGCCCCTGTTATAGGATCTTCTACCCATAAAACTTGAGCAATACCGTTAAGTGCCGCTTCAATAAATTCAACAATTGTCCATACACCCTGTGAATTAGCCCCAACAATATCAAAAACTGCACCAGCTGAACGGGTTATATTCAAATTCCCTAATGACAAAGCTGCTGGAACAAATATTAATAAAGTAGTGCTATAAGGCAATGCTAGACTAGGTACCCCCCATTTTGAGAAAAAGTTTCCAAATCCCATTTGCAGAACTACTGCAAATATTGCAGCAATTCCTGAATATAATAATAATTGAAAGGTTACAGGACTACCTGGAAAAACTAAAGCAGGAATAGCTACGCCACAAAGAGCAGCATTAAAACCATATAGGCCTGCTCTGATTAAGCCTTTGTGAACTCCAAAAGCATATGCTGCAAGGGTTGCTATTAATGTAGCCCAAACCCCTATGATGGCCTGAACTGGCGAACCTATATAAGTAGCAATAATCATCAGTAAACCAGCAAAGGAATTGTCATTAAATGCGATTTGTGCAAATCCAGATAAAACATTATCAATGATATCTAATACTATGCTCTTACTACTTGCTTCCTTCCATTCATTTAATAGTGGAAACTTGCATGATGCGGTTGCTGACATAAATTCATCTCCTTTATAACAATATTTATACAGCTAAACATTCTGATTAGTTTTGATATTTATTAGGCCTCCCTTCTATTGTAAAGTTATTCTAATCTTCTTGCCTAATTACCGACAAAGCAATCCTTCGAATATGTTGAGTCATTCTCTTTTCTGCTTCATCAGCATCATGTTGCTTTATGGCCTCAAAGATATCTAAATGCTCATAATGAGCACGTATAGGTTCACTACTATCTGTTGATAATGAAATTTCTTTAAAGGTCCTATCTATTGACTGGAGATTAAATATCAAATTAATAAGGTAATCGTTTTCACAAGCATTTCTCAAAATACTGTGAAATTCATTATTCTTTTCAATTAAAATAGTCTTATCAGTTAAATCTAATAATTCACCAGCTTCTTCAAGTATGCCTTCTAAAAGATGGATATCCTTATATGTAATATGTTTTGCTGCAAAGTATGCTGCACTACCTTCAAGTGCACCAAGTACAAATTCATTCTGTAAAGTAATATCCTTTGAAAAGTCGGTCACATAAGAACCACACCTAGGCTTGGTATAGATTAAACCTTCGGATTGTAATGTTCGAAAAGCTGCTTTAACTGGTGTTACACTAATATTGAGCATCTCACTAATCATTCTCTCACTTAGCTTTTCATTACTTTTAAATTCACCCTTTAAAACCATTCCACGTATAATATTAGTTACTTGATCTTTTATAGGCATTGAATGAATAATATTATACTTATTAGAATCTTCCATATTAAAGCCTCCCAATATTTAATATCTGATATCTGATATCTCAGTTTTTTTAAAAAATATATACATACTTAATAACATTTTTTTTTAATTAATTATGTATATAAGGATATTTAATATTATGTAAGTAACATTATAGTATAAGTACTGGACAATATCAATAGTAAAAACCATAATTTTTCGAATTTTTTAATTTTCTCCTAGACTTTTACTTTGTTATTTTACAATTCCCAAACCTTATTTATGTTTCTTAAATATATAAACCCTGCTTATTTAGCAGGGTTTAATATAGCTTTTGGCTTTATGTAACAACTTAAGAGTATTCTTATTAAATTCTTGTATTTATCATAATCATCATCTAGAATTGATATATTTGCAATCCCATTAAAACAATCCTTACACATAGTAATCCTAAAAATATTTATATTATCTTGTCTATTGCCACAAATATTACAATACATATTAATCCTCTCCTTGATACTTAATATAATTATTGTCATATTAATATATATTATTCATCTATGCCTACTTTTGTGCTTGGCATGAAATAAAAAACAGATAATATTTGTATTATCTGTTTGATATCCTATTTAAGATTCTTCTTCTTCACTTGCTTCTTCAGCGTCAAGCAATTCATCATCTACTACTTCTTCATCTTCTTCTTCTTCTTCAATAGATGGCTCTGATAGAGTACATACTACCGTATCTAATTCAGTTAACAATGTTAGCTTTTCCTTCTGTGCTATATCTAAATCACTGACTAATAATCTATCCCCATATTCCATATCAATTACATCCAAATCTGCTGAACTTGGTATATCGCTCGGTAGACATTCAATTTCAACTTCAGATAACATCTGTGTCAATACGGATGGTTGAAGCTTAATATTATCCCTATTCAATAGATTAATAGGAATTAGCATCTTAATTGTTTCATCCATGTTTAATCCTTGAAAATCTATATGAAGAATCTGGTTCTTCACAGGATGTCTTTGCAAATCCTTAATTATTACAGGATGTATTTCACCATCTAAATCTATATCAATAACAGATGTAGAACCTGCTATCTTATATACTCTAAGGAATTCAGACTCTAATACTTCTACTGTTTTAGTTTCACTACCTCTTTTATAGATTACGCCTGGTAACACATTATTTGCTCTCAATTTGTTGACTTTGTTACTACCAATATTATCTCTAGATTCAACTTTCATCTTAAGTGAACTCACTCTTTTAACCCCCTCAATTCAAAATGTTTTTATATAGCTATTTATATCATATTTCCCTTGATAATGCAAACATACTTGCTTCACAATAGTATCTGTAAAACCAGTAACAAGATAACCCCTGGAACTCCTAAAACCCCTACTAATATAGCGTTTAATGGGTTAATTATAATTGATAATCCAAAGTAACCACCAATTAAGTTAAAAACAAGTAAGATAACTCCACCAATTACACCATTTATCAGTAGCTTGATTAATACCTTAATAGGAATTACTAAAAGCATACCAACTATATACAAGATTACTAGCCCAATTAAATATGCCAAAATATTGCTCATAAATCTTCCCTCCCAATCCTATTATACTATAATATAGGATTGGGCATGGAAATTTATTACTATTTGTTTTTTTCTTTTATCAATTTCAATAGATATGCATATTTTCTCTTTGAGGCCTCAATATCATAGATAGCAAAGTCTACTAAATCTGTATCCGTAGCAAAATCAAAGTAGTTTTCTTTGTCATTCCACTCCTTCTGTGCCTTTTGAATTGATTCCAATAAGACATCATCCTTTTGCTTTTCCTTATTGTAATTTATTTTATCCCTTATACTATTCATCCAACTTGAAAACAAAATAAGCACCTCCAGCTCTTTATTTAAATCATTGACAAAAAAGCTAGGGTCTATACTTGAAAATCTCATTCAAGTCAAAATCCATAAAAAAGCTTGTAGTAGTTCATGCGAATACTACAAGCTTTTAAATATGACACAATTATCTATAAGAAAAATCAATATTACCAAGTCCCATATCGATATCCAGGTTTATTACAACATTTGCATTATCATAATCTTGTGAAATGTAATAATCCCCTCTGTGAATTAGATCCAAATCAGAGATATTGGTATCTGAAAGTGCTATATCCATTTTAATTTTCAAACCTACATCCTCTGGAAATATAAAAGATAAATCAGAAGCACCGGTATCTATATCAAAATCCAAATCATGTTTATCTCCTAAGATAAATGTTAAATCTGCTGCACCTGTATTCAAATCAATATATTTAACAGGAATATCTTCTAAATCTATTTCACCTGCTATTGCACCTACATCGAAGTTCAAGTCCCATATAACATCTTCATTTAAATAAAAATTGTATATAGAATTAAAGTTTTGCCTTCTAATACTTCTAAGCATTCTTGTCTCAACATCAATGATTGCTGTTTCATAATTGTTTTTATAATCATCCTTATAATCTAGTTGTCTGCCTATTATATCTACAGAGAGAAGGTTTTGATCAGTGGAATCTAAACGAATTTCAGTTGCTCCAATCTCTAAATCAAATTCACCATATTTAGTTTTTGCATGTTTTTCTATTACTATATTATCCCTTGAATCAATATTTGAATTTGATGCTCCTTGTGTATATATAGTATGAATAATTATGATTAGGATGACTAAACCCCAAGTTATATAAGACACAGTCTGGTTGTTTTTAAATATGATGTTAACACCAATTGCAATTAAAATTAAAGGCCATAGCTCAAAAATACTGAAGAATATATCAAAACCGAGATAACCAAGATTAATCAATAATAGTAATATACCTAATACTATGAGTACTAATCCACCAAATACTTTGTTTTTCATAAATCCTCCTCAAGTTCATTATTTTCCTACCTTTTTACTTATGAAGATATCAGAAATATAATAAGTCGTACTATATATATAATACGACTTATTTGTACTTATTAAAAGTAAATTATTTGTAAATTGTTGACTTCTCCCACAATTCATCAGCAACAGGCTTCCATTTCTCAGCCACATCTATGCATTTAGCACTTAAATCATGAACATCTTCAGGAGATTTCATATCTGTCGACTTAGCTTGAGAATTTTCTATCATCTCTGTTAAAGCGCCTGGGTTATCCAATAATGGGCATGGTCTTAAGTGGTTATCATTGAATGGTTGGTGTTCTTTGTATTGCATAAATAATGGACCCTTATAAGCTTCTAAAAGCGTCTTTTCATGAATATTAGAGTCTGAATAATGTATAAAAGCACAAGGTTCTATATCCCCATTGGCATTGATGTGAAGATAGTTTCTACCACCAGCTATACACCCATTTACATATTCACCATCATTCCAGAAATCCATTGTAAATATCGGTTTAGTAGATCTAAATTTTCTAATCTGCTGATACATAAATTTACGTTGATCTGCTCTAGCTAAAAGCTCAGGAGCCGCATTATTACCAATAGGCATATAAGTAAAGAACCAAGCAAACAATGCACCTCTTTCTATCATGTCATCTATATATTCTTCACTACCGATTACTTCAGTGTTTGTACTTGTATAGCAGCAAGAAATCCCAAATGGTAGCTTCCTATCTTTTAGAATCTTCATAGCTTTAATTACTTCATTATAAGTACCCTTACCCCTTCTAGAATCAGTAGCTTCTTCAAAGCCTTCAATACTTATAGCTGGAACAAAGTTCTTAACTCTAAGCATTTCATCTGCAAACTTTTCATCTATAAGTGTACCATTAGTAAATGCAAGGAAAGCACAATCATCGTGTATTTCACATAGTTTAATAATATCATCTTTACGAACTAATGGTTCTCCGCCAGAATAAATATACATATATGTCCCAAGTTCTTTCCCTTGCTCAATTATACTGTCTAGAGTTTCTAAATCCATACTCATCTTTTTCCCATAATCTGCTGACCAGCATCCAGTGCAATGTAAATTGCAAGCTGAAGTTGGATCCATAAGTATTGCCCAAGGCACATTACATTGATGTTCTTCTCTGGACTTTCTTTGCCGCTGCCCACCTACTATTGTCGCATTGATCAAGAAGTTTTCAAATAATTTTCTTCTAACTCCTCCATCAATATCAGTGTACAAACTCATAGCGAGCTTATACCAATTGCTATTTCTATCCCTTAAGACTGGCTCGATTACACGAATTTGTTGTTCTACGATACCATCTTTGTCGAACTTCTTCACCCAATCCAATAGCTTAGGGATATTTTTCTCTGGATTTGCATCTAAGTAGTTTAAAATACTTTTCAGTCCAAATGCTTGTAGATTTTCCGTTAAAGTTTTTTCACTACCCATTTCTAAAGCCCCCTTTACATTTACACAAGAAAATATCTTACTAATATTAATATATTACTATAAACTTGTTTTTACATTAGACAATTAAGTTAAATGTCGTGAATTCTGACAATTTCAGAAAATTGTAAAAAAATAAGACAAATATTAAATCTGTCTATACTAAATAACTTTATGTAACTATATTATTTAATCAAGTCTTAAATCTAATAGAAGAGTATGGGGGTTCCCAATATGAAGAATAAATATATCTATACAATAATTGAATCCGTTTCCAAAAAGTCTATTGAGTATATTGCAGATAATCCTAAAAGAGGAGTAAGAAACTTATTAGATTTTGGTGAGTATTTTGCTGTAGGGCGCTTTCAAAAATCATTTTTTGATATTGCTCATGAGATACTTATCAATGAAGATAGCTTTTATTATGATAAGGTAGAAAACTTGGTTGCAAATACAGATCATGAAACAATGACTAAATTTGGTATAAACCTAGGATATCATAGCTTTACATATGGAGCTAATAAATTAAGAGAACATGAAAAGGATATGAATTGTAGAATACCTTGGACTATAGTATTTGATTTTAGAAAGAAAAGCGAGAATCCTTTAACAAATGATGAAATATCAGATATTATTAAGAATGCAAAAAATTATGGTATATACTGTTTTATAATTCTCTTAGATGATAATGATATTCTAATGGAGTTATATCCTATTGTTGAAGAATACCAAGATTGTGCATTTTCATTAATTCTTAGTCACAAAAGCATTACACAAAAATCTGTTAGTAAAATAAATAATTTAAAGAATCTATGCCTTTTTGTATTGCTTAATGATTCAGATCAAGATGGATTAAGTATGAATGTGGATTACTTAAGGGTTGAAAAATGCCTTTATGGAGCTTGTTATTACTACGATAATGACAGTTTTTCAAATATTGCAAAGAATGATTGGATTAGAGAAAGATTAAATTTAATAGATGCTAATTTTGCCTTGATGATTCCAAAGTCTACTTGTGATGAAGAAACTATTAATAAAACCTACGATTATGTCTATAATTCAAGATTTGAAACCCATTCACCTGGCTTTATGATGGACTTATATGGAGATATAAATCGAATAGGAAGTATTATCTCAGAGAATTCTAAGGAAACTCATCTATTTTCTATAGATAGCATAGGCCAAATTAGTTTAATTAGGCTTGAAAACACAAGTAAATACAATATACGAGAGGATTTATTTGAAGAAGCTATTAAGGCTATGGGTTAATTTTCTTCGATTAAGTATTCTGCTACACCCCCTATAGCATTTCTTATCAATGTAACAAATTCATAAGGGGGGATTTCAGCATCCTCCATTAACCATCTAGAAACAGAGACTCTAATGGCATCAGCATAGAAGGTAGCATAGAAGTCTACATTTTTCTTATTCTTAAATATTTCACTTAATTGAATCTTTAGTATAGGTTGTATTACCTCAATGAAGTATTCAGAAAAGGAATTTTGTCCTCTTACTTCAAATGCATTTTTATAAAAGTCTTTG
>CAZZCQ010000052.1:0-8472 GCA_964652285.1 uncultured Tissierella sp. | reverse complement strand
AGCTCCGAATAAGAATAAGAATGTAACTATTGCAGATTCTTCAAAATTTCTAATCAAAAATGCTCCCATTACTGCGATGGTTACTAATACATCTATGCTTACTACTTTTACCCTAAGTGCTTGATATGCTTGGATTGCTATTGGTGCTACCCCTATTACTGAAGCTATTACTAATGTGATTGTAAATATCTCCGTATTGCCTGTTGTCCACTTGCTTATGAATGCAGATGCAATTAAGATTGCACTAGTAACTGTTATTTGATTTTTCTTAGCTAATATAAATCTCTGCATCTTATTTCCCCTCTCCATTCCCACATACTCATATCTATAAAAAATATTTATTTCCTATATCCACATCCTCTACTTTAAGAGTGATATGCTTTATCTACTTTTTCTAACATATTATATACTGCTTCATAACTTTCACATACATCCACTGGAATTTTGTAATTATCAGTAATTTTACGAAGACTTGCAAATTCATTACTTAAATCAGGCATTTCTTCTCCTGCTTCATTTGCTTTTCTTACGATTCTATCGTATACCTTCTTGACATCATGAAATTCTGGATGATTACCACCATGAACTCTTGCTACTACTGGTACATATTGCTCTAATCTTTTGAAATTACCTTCCTTTGCTTGATTAAATGTTATTTTGTTTGACATAGAATCCCTCTTTCTTTTTCTACTATTTTTATTATTTTCCACTTTAGATGATTCTATCTTATCAAGGATTTAAAGATTTTAAATTGACCTACATCAAAACTTGTATAAGATTCCTTATTATTTACAATTTAATTACAATGCTTAAATTCTATATATATAATTCGTAATTTATGATATATTAATCATAGGAAGGTGAAATATATGAAACTTAACTTGAAAAATATTAGTTTAATCCTAGTGGCAATGCTAACAATAGGGATATTGGTTGCTTGTAGTCCGCAAGAATCACCTCAAGATAATGAAGTAATGACCGAAGATTTGACTTTAGCTACTGGGTATGCTCAGTCTAAATCTCAAGAAGATGGTAAGGGTTTTATAGAGTTTAGTATTGAAGGTGAAGATTTAAAATTAGAAGTTATAGATGAAGATTTATTTAATTCAGTAGAAGAAGATGAGTTCTATATATTTTCCTATAATGAGAATAATATCTTAAGAGATATTCAAACTGATTCTTATTTAAAGGATCTAGTTGAAAATAGTATGAAACAAGATATAGGTGGGGATGAAATTATAGAAGAAATCAAATCAACTGATACTGTATCTTTAGATGAACTTACCTTATTAGATGAATATATTATTGACTTTAATAATGATGGCTATGAGGAAAGAGTGGCTATGTATACAGCAGCTGGTCGTGATTCCAATGGGGAGATAATGTGGGATGATGGACAAAGATGGGTATTTGTCATCCATGGAGACAACAAAGACTATATACTTTACGATGATTATGTACAATTAGGCTCCATAGAATTTAGTGTGTTTACAGAAGATGACGATTTCTATATAAGTACTACAAGTAGACGAACTGCTAGTTTCACAGTAACCCAATATAAGTATAATGAAGCAAGTGATTCATTTATACAAACCATACCTTATGATGTAAAAGGAAATGTAAATATGCTTCATAGCTCAAACTAAGTAAGAAATATAAAGTCTCCTTGAGAAGGGGACTTTCCTTATCTATATAATATTTATACCTTCTAGTCTTTAAGTTATAATAAATTATCCAATTTGGAGTTGAAAGTCGTGGAAAGATATGCCTTAATAATCATATTAGGATATATATTTGGCTGTCTACAATGGTCCTATATATTAGCTAAGATTATAAAAAAACAGGATATTAGAAAGTTTGGATATGGCAATGCAGGCGCATCAAATACTGTAAGTACTTATGGATGGAAAATGGGTGCTGCAGTAGCTATCCTTGATATTTCAAAAGCAATTATTTCAATTGTTATAATACGATATATTCTAAAAAGTGATGATATGTTGAGTCTATATCTAAATGGCACCAGTGTAATTCTTGGTCATAATTATCCTTTTTTTATGGGTTTTAAAGGGGGTAAGGGAACAGCATCTACTATAGGTATGTTACTTGCTATAAATCTAAAACTCGGATTGTTGGGTATTTTGGTTATTGTGGCACTTACCCTATTTACGGATTATATAGCTTTAGGGACCATGGCTTTGGTAGTTTTCTTTGTCATAGCAACATTTTATTTGGGATATGGACCAGCTTGCATATTATTATCAATATTTATTGCACTTCTTAGCGCTTATAAGCATTTACCTAATCTAAAAAGAATACTAACTCATAATGAGATAGGGCTTAGACATACTATTAAAAAGAAGAGTGCTTCAAATTAAAAATAGTCAGATATCTGACTATTTTCTTTTTGGATTTGATACTTCTACAATGACTTTTGATCCTTTAATTCTAGATAAGTTTTTAACTACATTATCAGCATAATCAGATGGAACATCCACAAAGGAAAATTTATCATAGATATCAATATTTCCTACATATTTATTAGGGACTCCTCCATCTTGTACTATGGCAGCCAATACATGTCTAGGACGAACACCATTTCTGCTTCCAATGTTTATATATAATCTCGTTGAATTAGCAAGATTCTTATTCTGTTTGCTAGCTTTTCTACTAGCTCTATTATCATCACCCTTACTAAAAATCTTTCTGCCAAAATCAACCATATCTAGTTCTTCATGCTTTTCTGTTGAGCTCTCTTTCAGATAGAACTTTAATAGTGCTGCAGCTATATCAAAGGATGTAAAACCTTCTTCAATTAATAGATCAACCATCTTAGAATACTTGCCTAATTCATCTTTATTGATTTCTTCTTTTATTTTATCCAAAGCATTTGTGCTGGATAGTTCTTCAATGTCCTTAAGTGTAGGAAGGTCTTTTCTAGTTATTTGAGTATTGGTATATCTTTGAATATCCTTTAGTTTATATTTATCCCTACCAACAATAAAGCTAAAAGCTTTACCTTCTCTTCCTGCTCTAGCAGTCCTACCTATTCTATGGACATAATATTCTTCATCTTGTGGGAAGTCATAGTTTATTACTAAATCTATATCATCCACATCTAATCCTCTTGCTGCAACATCAGTAGCTACTAATATGTCTATAGAGTTACTTCTAAATTTCCCCATCACATTATCTCTTTGTGATTGCTTTAAGTCTCCATGAAGAGCATCAGCCAGGTAGCCTCTACTTTGCAATTGAGTTACTAATTCATCTACTTTTCTTTTAGTGTTACAGAATACAAGTGTTAATGTCGGATTATATATGTCTAATATTCTACTTAGTATTTCAGTCTTCATATGCTCCTTTAACTCAAAATACCCTTGTTCAACCTTTGGGACTGTTAAAGTCTTATGCACTACCTTAATTATCTCTGGACTTTTTTGGTATCTGCTTGCAAAGGTAATTATCTCCTTTGGCATGGTTGCAGAGAAGAAGATAGTCTGTCTATCATCAGATAGATCTTTAATAACAAACTCTATATCATCTCTAAATCCCATATCAAACATCTCATCTGCTTCATCCAATATCATCATCTTTATATTATCTGTCTTTATAGTTCTTCTTCTCATATGATCCATTACTCTGCCTGGTGTGCCTACAACTACTTGGACGCCTTTTTTTAGAGCTTTAATCTGCCTGTCAATAGGCTGACCTCCATAAACTGGAAGTACATATATACCTTTTTTGTATTTACCCAATCTTCCAATCTCTTCTGCTACTTGTATAGACAATTCCCTTGTGGGACATAGGATTAAAGCCTGAAGTTCTTTGCTATTTGAATCAACCATTTCTAGTATGGGTATTCCAAAAGATGCAGTCTTTCCGGTACCTGTCTGAGCTTGACCAATAATGTCCTTTCCTTCTAATATTATTGGTATTGTCTGGGCTTGAATAGGTGACATCTCCTCAAAACCCATGTCTGAAATGCCCTTTTGCATTTCTTTAGATAAATCTAATTCATCAAATTTTCTTTTTTCCATTAAATCAATATTCCTCCTTGTTTATAACCAATTAAGTGTATATCTATTATTCTTTAAAAGCAAGTAAAATATTTATAAATTAATCTTTTTATTGCTTTTTCAAAATAGGCAATAAATCAATGATCTATTGCCCATAATTCATTTATTCATTTGTTTCGTTTTATAAAACCTATAATTAGTCCTTATGACGCTTAGAAACCTCTATTCGATTCATTGCACGCTTTAAGGCTTGTTCTGCCTTTACTATATCGATTCCTTCATCACGTTGTTTTAATTCTTCTTCAGCTCTACTTTTAGCCTCCATTGCTCTTCTCACATCTATCTCATCAGCCCATTCTGCAGCTTTTGTAATTATGGTAACATAATTGTTCTCTGCGTTGATATAACCGTCAACAACTGCAGCTTCTCTCATCATGTCACCTTTGTATATCTTTACTCTTCCTATTTTTAGGGGGCTAACTATAGGCGCTCTATTTTTTAATACTTCTAAATCCCCATCTATAGTCCTGACTATAAGTTTTGATATATCATCAGTAAAAAATTCTCTATCTGGAGTTACAATATTTAGATGAAACAAACTCATAATTATTCCTCCGTTTTATTTGCACTATCTAATACATCATCGATTGATCCTTTCATGAAGAAAGCTACCTCAGAAATGCTATCATGTTTTCCTTCAAGTATTTCCTTAAATCCTCTAACCGTTTCTTTAATTGGTACATATTTACCTTCTGTTCCAGTAAATTCTTGGGCCACATGGAAAGGTTGAGATAAAAACCTTTGAATCTTCCTAGCTCTACTTACAGTTAATTTATCTTCATCAGATAATTCATCCATCCCAAGTATAGCTATAATATCTTGTAAATCTTCATATCTTTGTAAGATCTCTTGTACACCTCTAGCAACCACATAGTGCTCTTCACCAACCACTTTAGGATCTAACATTCTAGATGTCGAATCCAATGGATCCACAGCTGGATAAATCCCTAATTCAGAAATTTTCCTTGATAATACTGTTGTAGCATCCAAATGGGCAAAAGTAGTAGCTGGTGCTGGGTCTGTTAAGTCATCAGCTGGAACATAGACTGCTTGAACGGAAGTAATAGAGCCCTTATTTGTTGAGGTAATCCTCTCTTGAAGTTCTCCCATTTCAGTTGCTAGGGTAGGTTGATATCCTACAGCACTTGGCATTCTTCCTAATAAAGCAGAAACCTCTGACCCTGCTTGAGTAAATCTAAATATATTATCTATAAATAGTAGGACATCCTGTCCCTCAACATCTCTAAAGTATTCTGCCATGGTAAGAGCTGATAGCCCAACCCTCATACGTGCTCCAGGTGGTTCATTCATCTGTCCAAATACCAAGGCGGTCTTGTCAATTACCCCAGATTCAATCATCTCATAATATAAATCGTTACCTTCTCTGGACCTTTCCCCTACTCCTGCGAAGACCGATAATCCACCATGTTCCAAGGCAATATTATTTATCAATTCCTGTATGAGAACTGTCTTTCCTACTCCTGCACCACCAAATAATCCAACTTTACCACCTTTAGAATAAGGCGCTATTAAATCAATAACCTTTATGCCTGTTTCAAATATTTCATCAGAAGTATTCTGTTCTTCAAAACTTGGCGCAGGTCTATGTATTGGTGCTAGATCAACATTTCTTATTTCTTCCTTTTCATCGATAGTCTCTCCTAATACATTAAATATTCTACCTAAAGTTTCTCTACCTACAGGCACTTGAATAGGGTTTCCCGTATCAACAGCTTCCATTCCTCTAACCATGCCATCTGTAATCCCCATAGAAACACATCTTACCACATCATCTCCAATATGTTGAGCAACTTCTAAAGTTAGCTTTTCATCATTATAATCTATTTCTATAGAGTTTAATAACTCTGGAATTTCATTTTCATTAAATCTAATATCAACTATAGGCCCAATTATCTGTATAACATTACCTATGCTACCTTTCAAATCACCACTCCTTCCTCTTACTTAAGTGCCTCAGCACCTGAGATTATCTCATTAATCTCTGTGGTTATTGCTGATTGTCTCGTTCTGTTATATTGTATTGTTAGGTCTTCAATTATTTCATCAGCATTTTCTGTGGCAACTTCCATCGCTAGTCTTCTAGCCCCTTGTTCACTACAGGAAGCTTCTATTAAAGCACCATATATGCTACTTACAACATATTTAGGTACTAAATAGTCTAGAACTACCTCTGGTGATGGTTCAAAATCCATTACAATATTTTCCTTCAATGTGAATTCATCTTCTGTTCTAATTTGAGGTAATAAGCATCTTACCTCTGGCTCATGGATAATATTGTTTATAAATTTTGTAAATGCAACCTTTATCTCATCAACCTTATAATCTTTATACAAATCAAATGCTAAATATCCAATTTCTTCAGCATCTGAATAGTTAGGTTCTTCAGTTATTCCTGTGTAGCTTCGAAATATCTTGTATTCTCTTCTTATAAAATAATCTACCGCCTTTTTCCCAACAAGAATAAGATCCACATCTTCTTTTCTATGAGCAGCCTCATCCTCTACTAATCTAACTATATTGTTGTTATAACCTCCTGCTAACCCTCTATCATCAGATATAACAATATATAGCGATCTTTTTACTTTTCTATTCTTTAGTAATGGATAGTCTATCTCATCTATAATCTCAAACATCCGCTCAATATTTTTTTGTACAGTATAGTAATATGGTCTTGTTCTAATCAATCTTTCTCTTGCCTTCACAAGTTTTGCTGATGATACCAATCCCATAGCATTTGTTATCTGCTTCATATTGCTAATCCCTTTAATTCTTCTTTTTATTTCTCGCATTGATTGTACCATTTGTCACCACCTAGCCTTAATTAAAGCTAAAAATTTTCTTAAATTCCAATACAGCTTCTATTATCAATTCTTCTGTATCTATCTCTATATCCTTTGTATCATTTATCTTATAAATTATTTGTGGATAGCTACTATCTACAAAATTCAAGAACTCCTTTTCAAATCTCTTTATATTTTCTATAGAAATATCTAGAAGATATTTATTAATAGTAGTATACAAAATAACAACTTGATGAGCTAAATCCATAGTCTCATATTGAGTCTGTTTAAGTATTTGCATAATCCTTTCCCCTTGATCAAGCCTCTTTTGTGTTTCTTGATCCAACTCAGAACCAAATTGTGCAAATGCAGCCAAATCTCTATATTGTGCTAATTCCAATTTTAGTTTTCCTGAAACCTTTTTCATAGCATTTGCTTGGGCTGAACTACCTACCCTCGATACTGATAATCCAGTATTGATAGCTGGTCTTTGACCTATAAAGAACAAATCTGTCTCCAAAAAGATCTGACCATCTGTTATTGAGATTACATTGGTTGGAATATAAGCTGATATATCTCCATCTTGAGTTTCAATGATTGGAAGTGCAGTAATAGATCCACTTCCAAGTTTATCATTTAATTTAGCTGCTCTCTCTAAAAGTCTTGAATGAAGATAAAATACATCTCCTGGATATGCCTCTCTACCTGGTGCTCTTCTTAAAAGTAGAGACAATGTACGATACGCCACGGCATGCTTAGACAAGTCATCATAGACAATTAAGACATCTTTACCTTGATGCATGAATTCCTCCCCTATAGCTACTCCTGAATAAGGAGCAATATATTGAAGTGCTGCTGACTCACTTGCTGTGGAAGAAACAATGATAGTATACTCCATAGCACCATGTTCCATAAGCACATCTACTATATGGGCAACTGTGGATCTTTTTTGACCTATTGCTACATATATACAGATTACATCTTGGTCTTTTTGATTTATAATAGAGTCTATTGCAATAGCAGTCTTGCCAGTCTGTCTATCCCCTATTATAAGCTCTCTTTGACCTCTTCCAATCGGAAACATAGAGTCTATAGACTTAATTCCAGTCTGTAGTGGTTGATTTACTGATTGTCTATCTAGAATACCAGGAGCAGCACTTTCTATAGGTCTAAATCTATTGGCATGAATTACGCCTTTACCATCTATAGATTGCCCCAATGAATTTACAACTCTACCTATCAATCCTTCTCCAACAGGTACTTCTACTATTCGACCAGTTTTCTCTACAGTATCTCCTTCTTTAATACCTCTATCATCACCTAGAAGCACACAGCTAACGCTATCCTCTTCTAGATTTAAAGCCATACCATAAACCCCATTTGGAAATTTAATTAGCTCTCCAGCCATACATGCTTCTAAACCACTAACTCTAGCAATACCATCCCCTACTTCCATAACCGTTCCAGTATCTATTAAACCTAATTTCTTTTCATATCGTTGTAATTGTTCTTTTATAATTGAACTAATATCTACTGTATCTAATTGCATTCTATATACCTCAGCTTCCTACAAGGATGTTTCTTTCAAGGTTCTT
>CAZZCQ010000051.1:0-8516 GCA_964652285.1 uncultured Tissierella sp. | reverse complement strand
AGAAATCTTCTCCCCAATTACCTTATTAAGCAGTGTTGATTTACCTACATTTGGTCTTCCAACTACACTAACAAATCCTGATTTATACATATGCTGCATCCTCTCCATCTATTTTAGATCCTCTGGCCCAAAACTATTTGGTAGAAGCTCTTCCAAAGAAAACTCTTTAAAATCTTCTTCAGAATTAGCTATTATAAGGATGGCATCCTTTCCAAATTCTCTAATTACCTGTCTGCACACTCCGCATGGAAATGTGGGATTTGCGTCTCCAACTACAGCAAGAGCCTTAATCTTTCTGCTCCCTTCAGACACAGCCTTGAATATTGCTGTCCTTTCTGCACATAAAGTAGGAGAATATGATGATATTTCAATATTACATCCAGAATATACTTTATTATCATCCATTAATACTGCTGCCCCTACTTGGAAATTAGAATAAGGCACATAAGCATTTTCCTTAGCAGCTAAAGCTATTTTTATCAATTGTTTTTTGTCCATATTATTGACCTCCTGATTCTCCATCAATTTCTACAATAGTTTTTGGACTAACCATCTGTATCCATGTAATTCCAGGATTGAAAATTAATTCTTGTCCATCCTCTTTATAATATGTAGTCTTACCTTTTCTATCTTTTTTTACCCATGTAATATTAATCCCCTTGCCATTTGTAAAGTAAGTACCATTTCCTTCACCAATCAAATTTATTTGCAATCTACCTACATTATCTATTACTTTTGTATTGACTTCTTGAATGATAATATTCTTTGCATATAATTGACTCTCATCTATTTCATCTATATGGTCTTTTCCGTCCTTTTGTCTAAGGTATACTCTATTCTCTTCATTATATTTATATCCAGTCGTATTACCACCTTTGTAGTCTATAAATATATCCTTTGCAGTAAAACAACCACTTAAATCTGTATCTTCTTCATTAAAGTCAATAACAGGTATATCTCCATTCATTCTATATCCCCTATTTTCTTGAGTCTTTCTGATGACTTCCATACTGGTATAAAGATTGTGGGGCATTTTTTTGTTATTATTTCGCCAAAAAACCTTAGATGAGCTACTCAAACTGTCTATATCAGCTAAGTTTAAATCTTTTATATCATGTTTAGCTTCTTCGCTTCCACCGGCTCTTACATATATCGCATCAAACTCTAGTACTTTTGTGACAAAATAGGGTCTAGCACTTCTAATTGATCCTAAAGCTTCTGGATCATTGATTAAATATAGTCCTAAATATCTGGTATATGGAGCTTCTACTTGGAATTCATATATTATTTCAGCATCCTTAAGCCCTGCTTGCCATCTTGCACTTGGATGATTGTCAAACATTACAGCGACAACTCTTCTATTGACTTTCTCTTCTTCAGCATATAAGCCGCTTAAGGGGGAAGGAATACCTACTATAATTGGTTCTTGCTCTGGCTCTTCATCTATTGGTGACTCTTCCTCTATTACTTCTACAAAGGTTGGATCTTCAACTTCTTCATTATTACAAGCTGTAAAAGTTACCGTCAAAAATAATAAGAAAATAATACATGTGAGTTTTTTTGTCATCTTCAATCTCCTCAGCCCATGATTTGAAATGCTAAAATTGCAATAATTATACCTAAAGCTGCCCCTAATACTACCTCTATAAATGTATGAATTTTCCCTTCTACTCTGCTTTCTGCAACTAAAAGAGCTAGCCCAAAAGCAAGTGTAATAACTAAAATATTCTCAACTAAGAAGGTTATAATTGTAGCTACACAAAATGCAAGAGCTGCATGTCCACTCACAATACCTCCTTGAAAATGTGTACCTCGGCCTTTGTAATATCTAGCTTTAATTCCTATGGTCAACAATACAACCAAGAGCAATGCTAGAAAGGTTAAATGAATAGGGGATCTTTTAATCTTAAAAAGTACAACTTCAGAGAATTGGCTTAATCTATCAAAAAATAATAAATATCCTACTATTACAGCATTAACTGCAGCAACCAAAACAGCACCAGCGGATATATCTTTAGCTATTCTGGCATTTGGATGATAATCCTTTGTAATCATATCTACTGTATTTTCAATAGCAGTATTTATCAACTCCATTGTTATAACCAAAGTAATTGCATATAATAGTATCAGAAATTCCACTCTTGTAAAATCAAAGAATAATCCAAAACCTAATACAACTATAGCAATTATATAATGTATCTTCATGTTTTTTTCACTTTTAATTGATAAAATGATTCCTGATACTGCATAATTAAAGCTATCAATTATGCTTCTCTTCATGATTATTGCTCCTTAGCCTCTTTATAGATACCCAAATTCTTTAATACTTCTTTTTCCTTGCCTCTCATCTCTTCCTTTTCAACTTCATCCATATGATCATATCCCATTAGATGAAACATACTATGACAAGTTAAATATGCCAACTCTCTTTTAAGACTATGTCCATATTCCTCCGATTGTTCTAATGCCTTTTCTACAGAAATAATAATATCTCCTAATAAAGCTAGGCCTATACCGAATTCATCTTCCATGGGAAATGATAATACATCTGTCTCCTTATCTATACCTCTATAATTTAAATTGAGTTCTCTTATCTCCTCATTATTAACTAAAGATATGGAAATTTCATATTCTGTACCAATTCCTTCAACTAATAAACTCTCTTTAAGTACTCTTCCAATTATTTCATAAATATCTTCACTAATAGTCACATCTGTTTGTCTATTATCAATATAATATTCCATTGTTATCCTTCTTCTTTAATTGTTTCCATATTTGGATACTCAACCCTATCATGGTATATCCCTATAAGGATATTAATAAAGGTTTTGATAATTATATTTATATCTTTATTGGTTATATCACATTCATCTAATTGAGATTCATTTATTTTCCCCTTTACAACCTTAGTGACCATTTCCTCTATACTTTCATTGGTAGGCTCTTTTATGGAGCGTACTGCCGCCTCTACTGAATCAGCTAACATGACTAATGCTGTTTCCTTACTTTGAGGTTTTTTACCATAATATCTATAATTCTCTATGTTCACTGAACTATCATCTTCATTTGCTTTGTAGTAGAAATATGCTACAATAGTGGTGCCATGGTGCTCATCAATAAAGTCACAAAGCTCACTTGGTAGTTTATATTCCTTCGCCATTTTCAAGCCCTCAGTAACATGCCCAAGGATTATCCTAGCACTTTCATCAGGACTCAATAAATCATGAGGATTAGACATAGAAAATTGATTCTCTTTAAAATAATATGGTTTATAAAGTTTCCCTATGTCATGATAATAAGCTCCAACCCTCACCAGTAAGGAATCTACCCCTATCTTATCTGCAACTGCCTCACTAAGATTGCCTACCATCAAACTATGGTGATATGTGCCAGGAGCCTCTACTAACAGTCGTTTTAGAAGTGGTTGATTTGGGTTTGATAGTTCCAATAATCTAATCGGAGTCAAAATTGAAAACAGATTTTCCCAAAGTGGTAAGGATCCTATAACTATAATAGTTGTAATAATCCCATTTACAAATACTTGCAGATCCCTTATTAGGATATCACTCCAGCCTAATCCCTTAATCAATCCAAAGGATGTGATTAATAAGATGTTAATAGATGACATAATAATGCCTCCTATCAAAATATTGGATCTTTGCTTTTGGTAGGTGATAGCAAGAATAGCGATGGTTCCTCCAATTATTAACATTACGATAAAGCTCAAATCTAAGCCTAGCATAATACCTAATAATAAGGCTAAAAATATATTTGTTATAATTCCTAATGTGGAGCTTATCAATATAGATATCAATAAACCACCTATTGATACAGGAATTATAAAAGGAGATATGGTGTAAAGAACTAGGGATAAGAATATGGTTAGAAGCATACTTATTATAAGCACTAAGGATCTATTGTTATTGATTATATCATAATTAAAAAAGTATATATATCCTACAAAGGTTAAAACACCTATAATAGTCAATATGCCAATACCAATTTTAGCAATTAAATCACTCTCATTTGAATCCTTTAATAGACCGGATTCCTTAATTAATTCATATTTATGTTCATCAATCAATTCGCCTTCTACAACAATAATCTCATTCTCTTGGATGATTATATCTTCAATACTATTGATTGCATTCTCTCTTATTCTATTGGTCTCTAATTCATCTATAAACTCATTAGCCTTTATTAATTCTGTCAATATAGCAAGTCCAATATTTCTTTGAGTGTCTGACAGATTAAGGCTATCAAAGGTAGTCGATAAATTTTCCTTTTCATATTCTAACTCTTCTTCCTTAATGCCTGCACCCATGATTTGATTTGATAGATCAATCAAGATAGTTTCGAAACTGCTCAAGCTCTGATATTCCATTCTCAACATATTGATTATGTCATCATTTGATATCTCAAAATTGAGATTTTCCTGTATTTCCTCAGCTTTTCTAATATTGGTGATATTAGTTTGAACTTTATAATCTCTAACTAAATCAAATAGTTTAGATATTGAATCTTTCACATCTATTTGTATAGATGGTGAGATCCTATATTTAGCTTGGGTACTAGCAAGCACATTTTGCTTTAAATTCTCTGTGCCAATTTCGTCAACAATATTTCTAGTAGCCCTAATATCGGAACTAGCATAATCCCCGATTTCAATATTTAACTTATTGCTTTCAAACCTCATCAAGGCTAATGAGAAAATAATCACAACAAATATTATTAGAAAAGCAACATTAAGTAGCCTTTTATTATTGAATTTATAGATAATCTTCCTTTGTCTATCTAATGGTTTATTCTTTTCCATAAGATGTCCCCTTATTTTTGATTTTCGTACACTTCGTATGCATCTATAATCCTTTGTACCAATGGATGCCTCACTATATCATATTTTGAAAGATATACTATTCCAATATCCTCCACCTCTTCCAAAATTTTAGCAACTATTTTAAGTCCTGATTCTCTCCCTTTAGGCAAATCAATCTGAGTAATATCACCTGTTACAATAGCCTTTGAACCATAACCTAATCTTGTTAAAAACATCTTCATCTGTTCATTTGTAGTATTTTGAGCTTCATCTAAGATTACATATGCAGAATCTAAAGTCCTTCCTCTCATATAAGCCAAAGGTGCAATCTCAATCAAACCCCTCTCCATATATCTTAAGTAATTTTCATAGCCTAAGATATCGAATAGTGCATCATAAATGGGTCTTAGATAGGGGTCAACCTTTTCTTGTAAATCTCCGGGCAAGAAACCTAAATTTTCACCAGCTTCTACTGCTGGTCTTGTCAGTACAATCCTATTGACCTCTTTGTTTTTGAAGGCTTGCACAGCCATAGCCATAGCAAGATAAGTCTTGCCTGTACCTGCCGGTCCAATACCAAATACTATATCATTTTTTTTAATAGAATCTAGATATCTCTTTTGTCCTAGAGTCTTTGGTTTTATACTCTTCCCAAAAGATGTAATACATATTACTTCATTCAACAAATCCTTAATCAGATCTCCCTTACCTTCATTAGTCAATTTTAAAGCATACATTAAATCGTGTTTATCTAAT
Source organism: uncultured Tissierella sp. (assembly GCA_964652285.1). Classification (GTDB taxonomy): domain Bacteria; phylum Bacillota; class Clostridia; order Tissierellales; family Tissierellaceae; genus JAAYTL01. The sequence goes on along the minus strand of CAZZCQ010000051.1, from coordinate 2,944 downwards.
TTATTTTGAACTTTTATTATATCAATAAGATTATATATCAACCTTTCAGCTGAAATGAGGTCTTCTTCATAACCCAATAATTTGATTTCCCCATCACCAATTATTGCTTTGATATCTAATTCATTTTCAATAATATTAATATTCCCATCTAGTTCTCCAAACATCTCACGTAAAATATTATTATCTTCAATTAAAATTCTTTTTTCTAAAGTTTTCTTCAAATTTTATCCTCCTAATTTGAATTAATTGCTTGAACCTTACCTATATCCTCTAAAATATCTATGTTAACTTTAGTTCTTAAAATATTGTCCTCTATGGTATAAATAGCATTCCTTGATATTATTTCGCTTTTATCTGATAGTTGCTTGTTAATCTCTCTTGTAGCCTCCAACTTTGTTGAGGCCTTTAAAAAATCAATATTTTGCTTAATTTCATTAATCTCTACTTCTCTATATATATAATTAACAAACCTAAATGGCAACCACTCTAAGTTAAATAGAGTTTTTTCAACAATTTCCTCTATATAATTTTCATATGGGATATCTCCAGATAAAAATCTTATCCCTTTTCCATCAATAGATATCCCCCATTGACTATAAGTTCTTCCTGTCTCTACCTTATCTAGTCTGATTATCGGTTCCTCTATAGTATAAGAATACCTAGTCTCGGCTAAAGCAATTCCATCAGCATGAACCAAATATGAATCACCTGACAATTCACTATTTATTAGTCCAGAGATTAACAAATCATTTTCTTCAACAATTTGGCCCTTTTTTACTACTGCATTACCACTCTCAGCAATAATCTTTACTATGACGCCTTTCCTTTTGGCAATTATATTACAAGGATAGGAGTTGTCTAGCCTTTCTGGTTCTACATCAATCTCTTTTAACTCTATAGTTAATTTTACTCCATTGATTTGTATATCTAAAAAAGATAGATAATCATAGTTCTCAAGAATTATCTTTGATATTTCATCTATATCAATTTGTCTCTTAAATCTTCCCTCACTAATATCATTATCATATAGTAATTCAATTATCTCCTCTGCAGGGATTTGTTCAGCGCCAACTATCTCAATTTTCCATATGATGCTGGACAAAAATATTATAAAACAAAAAAATACTATTAGTCCAAGAGCAAAGGCCTTACGGTGTTTTAGCTTATTTAATATAAAAGGAAATCCAACCCTTTTTACAATCTCAACTTTGCAACCAGATTTATTGATAATCTCCTCTAGTGAATCAATCCCTAGTAAAGAGACTGTTGCTTCGATAGTAGTATTACTTATCCTATTCACATTCCATAAATAAATATCCTTGGAAAGGGCTAAGTTCAAAAGCCTTTCCAGTGTCAGTCCTTTAATTCTAATAATAACATATCCCTTAAGATAATTCCATATTTTTATGGCAAGCATATCAACACCTCTAGCTAACAATTTCTATTCTATCTATGAATCCATTGATGGATATTTCCTCCATTAGGACATTCTTGATTTCAAGAGATTTCCCTGAAATCTTAATCATACCAATTTTGGAATTTATTCTAATCAAGTCTTTGGTGTATTCAATGATCCCCTTATGATTGGTGATATTTATTTTCAGATTTCCTATTAGAGTTATCTTAGGTAAATCCAATGCAACATCTAAAGGCAATTCAAGTGCATCGGTAATAGACATTTTTACATTATCCACACCCTTTTTCATGCATATCCCTCCTATTAATAATATGCATAAAATATTTGGACTATTACAATGAAATGAAGGACATGTAATCACATGTCCTTCTTAAGGTTTTGTATGCTTTTAGGTTCTCCAAGAATCTCAGACCAAATGATAGCATCTACTAATCTCTTCTTCTTGAATCTCGCTTTCGATTCCTTCTTTGTCTCTTCCTCTATTTCTTTTAATCTGTAATCTTCTATTCCCATTCTTGCTCTACTATCTCTATCAACTCTATCGGCATAATCTTTATCATTAGCCTTTTTGAATCTTTCTTCTTGGATTGTATAATCATACTTTCTAGAATCATATCTCTCTTGTTTTTTTTCAACATATTTTTGTCTTTTATCTAAATACTCTTGTTCTAAGTTCCTCCTTAATGCTTCCCTTTTCTCATTGTCTATTCTCTTTTCTCTTTTCACAGATGATACTCTCTGTGTCCGATTATCTATGTTTGGGCTAAGATTTTCTCCCAATTCCCTGGCTCTTTTGGCCTTGTTTCTATCTATTTTCTTTTTATCTTGAACAGACTTAGAAAGAATATTTATAGCAACAATAATAATGAAAAATATTACAGATTCCATTAAATCACATCCTAATTTTGATCTTGATTTTTGTCTTCATCAGCAATCTTCGATATTGATGATCTCATTTGAGTATCTGCAAGTACATTTCTCATATTATAATAATCCATAACTCCTAGATTTCCTGCCCTAAATGCCTCAGCCATAGCCAAAGGAACCTCTGCCTCAGCTTCAATAACTTTAGCTCTCATATGTTGAACCTCTGCTATTTCTTCTTGTTCTCTAGCTACAGCCATGGCTCTTCTTTCTTCTGCCTTTGCCTGTGCAATCTTTTTATCTGCCTCAGCTTGGTCAGTTAGTAACTTAGCTCCTATGTTTCTGCCAACATCTACATCAGCTATATCTATGGATAATATTTCAAACGCTGTACCTGAGTCTAAGCCTTTTGATAATACAGTCTGAGATATACTATCAGGATTCTCCAGAACATCTTCATGAGAATTTGAAGAACCTACAGTTGTTACAATACCTTCACCTACACGAGCAATAATGGTTTCCTCACCCGCTCCACCTACTAATCTTTCAATATTAGCTCTTACTGTAACTCTAGCTTTTACCATTACCTCTATACCATTCTTAGCAACAGCAGCAATTAATGGTGTTTCTATTACTTTTGGATTAACAGATACTTGTACTGCT
>CAZZCQ010000050.1:0-8551 GCA_964652285.1 uncultured Tissierella sp. | reverse complement strand
TTTTATCTTGGGTATAGGTTTTTATATCATTTCTCCATAGATTTCTAGAGAATTGGTCAAGAACTATAATCTCAGCCAGTCTACCCTTAATATCCTCTCTCCAGTCAACTAGCAATCCTTCAGATGCTTCCTCCCATGTATCTAAGAACTTATCTCTTATTAACTCATCAAATTCATCATTTTCATCAAAATGAAGAGGAAGATGCTTTGGGTCAAACCAAAAATCCAGAACCTCTTTCCATGTCTTAATTGCCATATAATCACACCTCTTCTTAATTATTTTATCATGTCTCATATATACCCTATAAAGGATATATTATGGGTATAATACAAATACATTGAAAAACATCTTTGATTTTAATATAATCCTATATATAAGATTTTGGGAGTGTGATGGTTTTTGGATTCAGATAGTATGTGGAAGATAGTTGTAATGATTATATGTTTGGGTTTATCTGCAATGTTCTCAGCATCAGAGACAGCTTTGATGTCATTGAGCAAAATTCGAGTTAAACAGATGGTTGAAAACAATGAAAGGGGGGCTGACAGGATAAATAGATTACTAAATGATCCTAGTAAGCTTTTAAGTGCAATACTTATTGGGAATAATGTGGTCAATATTGGTGCTTCCTCTTTGATGACATCTATTGCTATAGATATCTTTGGAAATACTGGAGTGGGAATAGCTACTGGAGTAATGACCCTATTGATATTAATCTTTGGTGAAATAACTCCAAAATCACTAGCAGCTCAAAATTCAGAGAAACTATCACTAAGATTATCTGGCTTTGTTCAATTTGTCATTACTATACTAACCCCCATAAGTTTTTTATTGACTAGAATAACTAACTTTATGGTTAAGGTATTAGGAGGGGAAGTTGACCAAAATCAACCATTTATTACTCAAGACGAATTGAGAACCATAGTCGGAGTAAGCCACAAAGAAGGTGTTCTTGAAGGTGAAGAAAAGGACATGATATATAATGTTTTTGATTTTAGTGATTCTCAAGTCAATGAAGTTATGATTACCAGGACAGAGATGGTTGCCATAGATGCTGATTTAACTTATGAAGAAACTATAGAAGTAATCAATAATGAACAATATTCTAGAATTCCTGTATATGAGGATACCATAGATAATATTATTGGAATATTATATGTTAAGGATTTATTATTTTTGCAGATACAAAATGATGCTGAATTTAATCTTAAAAAATATATTCGACAAGCCCATTTTACCTATGAATACAAGTCTACTAAGGAACTGTTTAGTGAGATGAGAGCAAATAGAATACACATGGTAGTTGTTATAGATGAGTATGGTGGGACAGAAGGTATAGTAACTATAGAAGATTTAATCGAAGAAATAGTTGGTGATATTGAGGATGAATATGACAAGGATGTTCAAGAAATAGATGTGATTAAAGAAGACGAATATCTAGTCAATGGGAATGTAAAAATTGATGATATAAATGCATTGATAGGAACACATCTGGAATCAGATGACTTTGACACCATTGCAGGTTTTGTAATCGGCATTATTGATAGGATACCTGAAGAAGGAGAAATAGTAGAATTTGAAAACATCAAGTTTGTTATAGAAAGCCTTGATAGAAATAGAGTAGTGAAGATAAGGATATTGACATAAAGGAAACCCTCATATTTCGTAATTTTTTGCTGTCATTCTGAGCCCATTTCTTGTCATTCCGAGCCTGTACCGGGGCACTCCCCAATTGATACCTACGGTGTACATTAAGGTTGCGAGGAATCTTATATCTAAAACAAAGATCCTTCGTCCACTCAAAATGACAGTAAAATACTTTCTTGATGAATTCACCCTCACTTTTATAGTGAGGGTCTTATTATTTACAATTTAGTTACAATTTCAAAAAGCTATTGACATATTAGTCTACAAGAGGTAGACTATAATCAAGAAAGGTTTACATGATGTAGACTAAAAGGAGTTGTTTCTATGATAGATTATAGATTAACAGAAGCGGAAGAGAATCTAACCAATATAATATGGGAAAAGGAGCCTATGAAATCATCGGACTTGGTAAAGATATGTGAAGAAGAATTCGATTGGAAGAAATCAACCACCTATACCATGTTAAAGAGGCTAGAAGATAAAAAGGTAGTTCATAATAAGGACAGTATAGTTAAGTCCTTGATAAAGAGAGAGGATTTTTACGGAGAACAGAGCAAGATCTTTGTTGAAGAGAATTTTGAGGGATCACTACCTAGGTTTTTAGCAGCATTTACACGAAGGAAAAAGCTTAACAAGAAAGAAATCCAAGAATTACAGAAATTAATAGAGGATTATGAGGAGGAAGTATGATGGATAAATTCTTCTTACAGATTATAAATATGAGCATTACATCCACCTATGTTATTTTAGTAATAATAGCAATCAGATTCTTTTTAAAAAAGGCACCAAAGATTTTCTCCTATGGACTTTGGCTGATACCCTTTCTTAGGTTGATATTTCCTTTTTCCTTTGAGAGTATATTTAGCCTAATATCAATAAGTAGGCAAACAATACCTGAGGATATCATCTACACCCAAACACCACAGATAGAGAGTGGTATTAGAGCCATAGATAATACAGTAAATAGGGTTTTACCAGCGCCTATTGTAGAGGCTAGTGTAAATCCTATGCAAATATGGATAAGAATAGGAAGTATAATATGGGTAATAGGAATTTTGGTATTGTTGGTCTATAGTATTTATTCTACATTAAGACTTTCAAAGAAGTTAAAAGGGGCAAGGCCTCTATATGACAATATCTATAGAATTGACAATATAAAGACTGCCTTTGTCTTTGGTTTGATAAATCCTAAGATATACTTACCTAATAATCTATCTAAAAATGAAGAGTCCTATATCATCAAACACGAAGAGACACATATCAAGAGGATGGATCATATAAGCAAGTTTGCAGCTTTTCTGATCGTATCTATCCATTGGTTTAACCCTTTGGTTTGGCTTGCATATTATCTCATGGGTGAAGATATGGAATTATCCTGCGATGAAGCGGTAATTAAGGAAATGGGCTACGCTATAAAGAAGGATTATTCCAATTCTCTCTTATCCTTATCCATTGGTAAGAGGATAATAGGTGGCTCTCCCATAGCCTTTGGAGAGAACAATACCAAGGGCAGAATAAAGAATATATTAAACTATAAGGAGCCAAAGTTTTGGGTGATTATAGTGGCAATTATTGTATTGATTGCATTGGGAGTCGGACTTTTGAGTAATCCACCTGAGGATGATGATGTACCTAATATCGATGGAATAAATAATGAAGGAATGACAGTAGAAGATTATGCATGGGAATATATTGATAGTGAAATAGAAATGTATGAAAACTACTTTAAAATTGTAGATAAGAAGATGACAAAACTAGAACAAATATCTTCTTTTGATAATATACTTTCTACTCCTATAGAGTTATGGAGGTTGGAATATAGATTAAAACCTGAAAATATAAATGAAGTAGTGATAGCAGGAGGCATGCAAGTAGAGGATGGATGGCTAACTGAAGATTCTAGCATAGGTAAACCAAACCTTGTTTTTACCTATGAGGATGATAATCTAATACATTTGGGGAATCTTAGATCCCAGGATATATTTGGTCTAGATACTCTTGCATCACAAGAAGTAGCTATAAGAGAAATGTTAGAAAGCATGGGATTATTGTCTTATGAGACCTATGCAGGTAACCATGTGGTAATTAAGTTTCCTTTATCTACAGGCGAAACATCCCAACTCCTCTTATCACAGCCAGTGAAACAGGGAGGCCATGGTATTTGGACTGTAGAAAGATGGATGGATGGGAATGGCTATATCTACTACAATGTGCCAACTTATGAAGATGATATAAAAATGGATGAATATTATTTAAAGTTACAAGAGGAGATTGATAATGGTCATAAGCCATGGATGCTTGATCCTATAGAGGTAGGATATGACTATATATATAATACTTTGGGTCAGGTCTTGGTTAAGATGGATGATTTAGAAGTAATTGACCCGGCTACAGTAGAGGATTTTCTAATAACCCCAGAAAGCCACTATATTGGCTATATAACTATGATGACTATTGAAGATAGATTGTTTCATCTAGATAGGGTAGAGTGGTTAACTCAAGAGGACGAGGAAAGAGCTGCTCAGCTTGGTATAGATACAAATTTAGACATGCCATCTGGTTTTTATATTTATAATCCAGCCACATATCCTGATGCATTTGATGTATCAGAGGAAACCGAATATTTGATTTTTAAGACTGATGAATTTGGTGTGGTTTCAGGGCACAGAAGTGTAACAAAAGATGAGTTCGTAAAACATAATGATCTTTTGAGCTACCATCCTCTATATCATATATACACAAAAGAAGGATATGTAACCTTGATAAAGGAACAATATGTACCATAGATGATGAATTATTTGCTCGGAATGACAATACTAAAAAGCCTGTTGATCTTTCAGCAGGCTTTAAAAAATCAATATTCAATATACATTCCAGTATCATTCATTTCGGCATCTTCCTTAGTCCTATGGACTGTTCCATGAGGATGCTCAGGTGGTGCATAAATAGAATAAAGTTTTAAAGGTATACAGCCAATATTTATCAGATTGTGCCACTTGCCAGCAGGTATAAATACTACATAATCTTCATATACCCTTTCCCGATAGTTTAGATTATTTCTGCAATTTCCCATCATGACCAATCCTTGACCTTTTTCAATCCTAATAAACTGGTCGTGGTCAGTATGAAGCTCCAATCCAATATCATCTTCTGGTTCTATGCTCATTACTGTGAGTTGCAGATATTCTCCAGTCCACAATGCTCTCCTATAATAATAGTTTTGCTCAGTAGCCTTTTCGATATTTACAAGATAAGGATCTGGACCATGATCAGTCAAATCTATACATCTTTCCCAACAATCAGGTCTATCCAAAGAAGAGTCTATATATATATCGTCATAATAATTGCTCATATTTATTCATCCTTTCATAGACTTTTTTATATTATATGCCTATTTTTGAGGAAGAGTGACAACCTATCGTAATATTGTAACCGAGTTGTAAAACTTTATTGCTAGTAAATGGGTATAATAAAATCACTAGTAGAAGGGATTATTATTTAGGAGGGAGAAAGGATGAAAAAGCTAATAATCTTATCATTGATTGTGATATTGCTAATAAGTGGTATTCCTTATTTTGCAGAGAATACCAAGACAGAACCTGATCTGACAGACGCTACAATAGCATTGCATATTGGAAGTCCATTAGTACTAAATAATAAGGATATTAAGGCTCTTGATTCAGAAAATCCAAATGTAGTACCTGTAATCTATAAGGATAGAACTTTGATACCTTTAAGAGCAATTAGTGAGCATTTTGGTGCAGAAGTATCATATGATTCAATCAATAGAGAGGCAAAGATAAAGTACAATGGAGCAACTTATGTATTTCCTATTGGTGAAAATCATTATAGGGTAGAGAAATTAGGGCTTAGTACGAAGACAGTAGAATTTGATACAGAATCTTTGATAATTCAAGATCGAACCATGGTTCCACTTAGGGTCATAAGCGAAGATATCTTAGGTCATTCAGTGGAGTATGAGGATAAGGTAATCACAATAGGAAGCAAAATAGTCTTGGATGACACAAAGGTTAATGAGATAAAGACCAAGATTGGTCAAGCAATAAAGGTGACCTCTCTTGATGAACTAAATGGAATAATTAAGAATATGGCAAATTTTGATGGTCCTATTAGAGGAATGGCAGATGAAAGTACGAATGATTTATCAGTGGAAGCTGAGGCTCCAGCAGGTGAAACAGAATATAGTGGTGGTTCATCCGATGACTTCTCAAAAACCAATGAACAGGTAGAGGGTATAAATGAAGCAGATATAGTCAAAACGGATGGTAGATTTATCTATGTAGCCACAGGTAAATCAGTGAAGATTTATAAGGCCAATGATGGAAAGCCAATATTGACAGATGAAATAGAATTTGCAGTGGATAAGAACACAGGTGAATATGTTCAATTTACTGAGATGTATATTGATGAAGGTAGGTTAGTAGTATTAGGTTCAAAAAACAACTTTGATAATTGGATCAGACCTATAGATGAGCCAGTTATTGATCCTACAATATCAATCGACATAGGAATACTTCCAATGGGTAAAAACTATACCTACACTGGAGTCTATGAGGTGGATGCTAATGGTAAGCTTGGCCTTCTAAAGGAATTTGAAGTAGAAGGGTCACTATTATCAAGCCGTAAGAAAGATGACACAGTCTATCTAGTAGTAAATCAATATATGAACTTCTATTATGGACTAGATGATACTTTTATACCTAGCTACAGGGATAGTGTAATAGGTGAAGAATATAGACACCTATCTGTTGACAATATCATGTATTATCCAGGAAGATACAATCCTAATTATCTGATAATAGCAGCTCTGGATATTAGGGATTCCAATACAGAAACCACAATAGAAGCATTCTTAGGAAGTGGATCCGTAGTCTATATGAGTAATAATGCCCTATATATTGCAGCTCAGGATTACAATTCTATTTTGGGGACTATTACAAATATATCCAAATTCACTATAGATGGTATGAAGATAGGTTTCGCAGGTGGGGGCATGGTTGAAGGCTATATCCTCAATCAATTTGCCATGGATGAATTTGAGGGTAATCTCAGGGTAGCCACAACAAATTGGAAGAGAGAGAGTATCAATGCCCTGTATATTCTGGACAAAAATTTAAATGAGATTGGTGCTGTAGACAACTTAGCACCGGGAGAAACAATCTATTCCACAAGGTTTATGGGTGACAAGGGGTATATAGTAACTTTCAGACAGATTGATCCATTGTTTGTCCTTGATCTATCCAACCCTAACTCTCCTAAAGTGGTAGGGGAGCTTAAAATTCCAGGTTTCTCTAATTATTTACATCCTATAGGTGAAGACCTATTACTTGGAATTGGTCAGGATGTTGATGAAAAAACTGGGCAACAAGAGGGAATCAAGCTGTCAATATTTGATGTATCAGATGGTGGAAAACCTAAAGAAATAAACAATGTAGTCTTTGGTGGTAGTGGGAGTTATGCAGAGGTATTATATAATCATAAAGCTTTGATGTTGAATCTTAAAGATAATATGATTGGTTTTACTGCACGACTTACAGAGATTACAGACGCGCTTAGAAAAGATTCCTTCAATGGGGCACTTTTATTGGAAGTTAAAGAAAATGGAGAAATAAATACATTAAAAAAGATTTCCAATGATGGATTATATGCTTCTTATGTAGATAGGATAATTTATATTGGAGATATACTTTACTATATACAGGATGATACCATTAGAACATTCAACCTTAATGATTAACAAAGGTACAAGAAATCTGATGCCAAGTATGGCATCAGATTTCTAATTCATTCATAATTCTAAGATAATGGTTAGCTTCTCTTAGTACATGATCTGCAAGGAGTGGTGGAATGATAGAACGGATTTGGCAAGCTAAAATCCCTTCAGTAGCAGCTGTTTTATAGTTTCTGAAATTATAGGTGGTTTTAGTACTCCTATTGAGGATGTATTTTTTAGAGCATCTATTACAATCTGCAACTAACATTTCATATATTTCGACAAATTTTTCTGCTCTAGATTTTAAATTCCTTTCGCTTGGATCAAGAAGACCATCAATAAATTCAGCATGCTCACCCATAACATGATTCCAAAAACTTACTTCATCACAAAATGATTTATGGAGCATTTCACGATTCATTAAAGCATTCAAGTTTTCTAGGTATAGTTCTGCTTCTTCTATAAGATGCTCCAACATTTCAGGATACATTGACAAAAATATATTACATTCCAACATGAGATTTAATACTCTAGCCTTATAATCAATTACATCTTCCAGTAAATTCATCGCTCTACAATTGATGTTTTCTAATTGCCTTTCCAGCATAATAGTATAATCAAAGTCAGGATCGTTATATAAATCCATCTCTTGCATAGTAATATTGGTGTCAATTGAAATACCTGTTAAATTAGATGTTGCTACTTCAGCATCCAATGTATATAATGTGACCAATTCATTTGATTCAATAATTTCTTCCCTAATCGCACCAAAGGCTAGGCCTACCACTTCATTCAGTAATATTTCTAGGCTTCTTTTTAATATATCAGCTTCTTCTATTAACTCTTTATTAACCTTTGATAGATTTGCTTCTATAAATATTAGATGTTCTTTCATTATCCTTAAAAAGAATAGATTTACTTCTAGTGATTTCTTTATAAACTCAGGATATGTTAACAAAAAAATACCTCCTTCCATAATATGGTTTAATACATCATATTATCGAAGGAGACAAATGTTACCTTAAATATTCTAGGTTTAATTTCTTTTTTATATCCTTATCTATCTTATTATCATTTGCTTCTAATGCTTTTATATACTTTGAAACTATACTAGCAAGATTAGAATTAGCATATTTTTCTTCTATAGCTTTAAATTCTTCCAATATATC
>CAZZCQ010000049.1:0-8551 GCA_964652285.1 uncultured Tissierella sp. | reverse complement strand
AATGTAGATGGAGGATTTCACATTAGGAGGTTATAGGATGCATAAGGGACAGATTACAATCAATAATATACCTATCAATGTATATGAGTATAATACGGTGGTAGTTGGTTCAGGAGTTGCAAGTCTTAATGCAGCAGATGCTTTATATAAATTAGGGCAGGAGAATATTGCTATAATAACTGAGGGAATGAATAGAGGCACTTCTAGAAATACTGGTTCCGACAAACAAACTTATTATAAGCAATCTACCTCTATAAAGGATGATGATAGCCCTTTTAAAATGGCTCAAACACTATTTAATGGTGGGGCAATGCATGGAGATATAGCCTTGGTAGAGGCAACCCTATCATTGAAAGGTTTTTATAAATTAATTGACATTGGAGTACCATTTCCTCATGATTCATATGGACAATATGTTGGTTACATGACAGACCATGACGAGAATAGTAGAGCTAGTTCCGTAGGACCTTTGACATCAAAATATATGACTGAAAGCTTAGAGGAAGAAGTAAGAAAAAATGGAATTGAGATATTTGATAGGTTTCTGGTCATTTCAATCTTGAAGGATAAGTCGAATGAAGAAGCTACAGGCTTATTAGCATTGGATATTAAAAATATGAATGAGGAAAACTATGGGCTTACACTATTCAATTGTAGAAACATTGTCTATGGAACAGGTGGGCCAGCCTCTACATATTATAGTTCAGTCTATCCAAGGAGTCAGTCAGGAGCAACAGGGATAGCATTAGAAGCAGGAGCCAAGGCAAACAATTTAACAGAATGGCAATATGGTATAGCATCTACAAAATTTAGATGGAATCTTTCCGGAACCTATCAACAAGTTATACCAAGATATATTTCCTTGAATAAGGATATGACTGATGAAAAAGAATTTTTGGAAGATTATTTCAAGAATCCAACAGATCTTTTGAACGCTATATTTTTGAAGGGTTATCAATGGCCATTTGATTCTAGGAAATTAAGTAATTATGGTTCTTCAATGATAGATTTACTCATATATGTAGAAACTCAAGTAAAAGGTAGACGAGTATTCTTGGACTTTACTAGAAATCCAAATTGTGCAACTAAAGATGAAGGACTAGATTTTAATCTATTAGGAAAAGAAGCATATGATTATTTAAAGAACTCAAATGCACTATTAAAGACACCGATTGAACGATTGAAGAAGATGAATCCATTAGCTATTGAACTATATCAAAATAACAATATAGACATAACAAAGGAATATCTGGAGATAGATGTTTGTGCTCAGCATCAGAATGGAGGCCTTGCTGGGAACATTTGGTGGGAAAGCAATCTAAAGCATTTCTTCCCAGTAGGAGAAGCAAATGGAACTCTTGGTATCTACAGGCCAGGGGGTAGTGCCTTAAATTCTACACAAGTGGGAAGCTATAGAGCAGCAGAATATATCAGCAACAGGTACTCTGACAAGCCTAAAGATTTGGAGAAGTTAGTAGAAATTACTAATGAGCAAATTGAAAGAAAGATAGATTTAATCAAAAGACTTAGAATAGATGATAGTAAAGAATCAAATATTTTAGAGATTAGAGATAGTCTACGAAAAGAGATGTCAAGAATAGGTGCATTTATTAGAGACAAGGATGAAATCAAAGAAAGCATATCTAAATTCGAAAAGGCATTTACAGAGTTTACAAATATGATTCAAATTAATAGCTTAAAGGAACTGCCTATAGTATTTAGAGTCTACGATATGATAATAACTCAAATCGCCATATTAAGTGCAATTCTAGAATATATGAACAAGGGTGGAGATAGTAGGGGCTCATATCTAGTATCTCAAGATGATGGTTCAAATGAAGTGAGGATAGATGAGAAGGTTTGGAAATACTCATTAGAAAATGATTTTAGAGAAAAAGTATGTGAAACTATGATTTCAGCAGATGATGGGATAAAGGTTACTCATAATTGGGTTGATGTAAGGCCACTACCCGAATATGATTCCTGGTTTGAAAATGTATGGGATGAGTATCGTCAAAAGAAAATATATAATTAGTGGCTAGTAAACTCTTATATAAGTAAGCTACATGTGAATTTGGGAGGTGAGCTAAGGCGATATAAGATGCAGTCTAAAGGATTTAGTATTTTAATATATCCATAATAAAAAAGGAGGGTTAAGAATGAACAGACGTATTTTAACTTTAATTTTAGCGTTTATCTTAGTAATGACAATGGTATTTTCAACTGCTTGTCAATCAACACCGGATGAAAATCCAGATCCTGTAAATCAAAATGATGTAGATGAAGAGACTCCTGATGATGAAGATGATGATGAGGAAACTCCTGTAGAGTTAGAAGACCTTGTAGTTGTCCTGAACTTTACAGTTGAAGGAGATCACTCTCCATGGTTTGTAGCTAAGGAAAAAGGCTATTTTGAAGAGGAAGGATTAAATGTTGATATTCAACGTGGATATGGCTCTGGTGATACTGTCCAAAAAGTAATGACAGGAGGAGCTGATATTGGTTTTGCAGATATGGTTCCATTAATTATGGCAATTGATGATGGAGCTGATGTTAAAGCTTTCATGGGAGGAAATATGCGAGAACCTTCTGCACTTTATTCTGCAGCTGAAGATGCAAATATAAAATCTCCTAAGGAAATGGAAGGGAAAACCATTGGTGGTCCACCAGCAGATGTTTCTATAGTATTACTAGAAGCAGTTATGGAAAAAGCTGGAGCAGATTTTAGCAAGGTGGAAATAGTGAGTATGGATGCTGCTACTAGGATTCCAATGTTAGCATCAGGTCAAATAGATTCAGCAGCTAGTTTCTATGAGAAGGAAGTTCTCTTTGAAAAGGCTCTAAATGAAGCTGGAAAAACACTAGTAACTTGGAGATTTGATGAATATATAGACAAGTATTCATGTGCATCCTTTACTAGTAACGATATGTTAGAAAATCGTCCAGAAGTTATTCAGAAGTTTACTCGTGCACTTATAAAAGGTTATAAGGATGCACTTGAAGATGAAAATTATGGTGCAGATGCTATAATGAGAGCACATCCAGAATTTGATCCAGACTATATCTTTGCTTCAGCAAGAGCATTAGAAGATCTAGTTTGGGATGAAACAACTCTAGAAAAAGGCATAGGCGTATTTTCACCTGAAAAGATTCAAATGACACTTGATATTACTGAAGAGTACTGGGAAGTTGAAAACGAAATTTTAGCAGATCAAATCTATACAAATGAATTTGTTGAGTGGGCACATCAAAACATGAATTAATAAGATTTTGTTTAATACATATTGATACCCTGAGCATTCAGGGTATCAATACTAAAAGGAGGTTAAACCTTTGAAGGATTTTTGGTTAAGATATAAACAAAGACTAATACCGATACTTACCCTATTAGGATTGTTGGTATTATGGCAAGTATATGTTATGATTGCTAAACCACCTAGGTTTCTTCTTCCAAGCCCTGTGGATATTCTACAGACAATAAAGGATTTTGGTCCAGGATGGTTTAAGCATATGGAATTTACAATTTCTGCTACTTTACTTGGTTTTATAGCTGCAATTATCTTTGGTGTTTTAGCATCCATAGGAATTATTTGGTCCAAAACTCTAGATGCTGCACTAACACCAATATTGGTTGTGCTTCAAGTAGTTCCAAAAGTTGCATTTGCACCCTTATTGTTTATATGGTTTGGTATAGGAAAACATACTATTGTAATTGTTACATTTTTGGTAGCATTTTTCCCAATAGTGGTCAATATGACTCTAGGTTTGACTCAAATTGAGCCAGAATTGATAATGCTTACCCGTTGTTATCATATGAGTAAGTTTAAAGTTCTAATGAAGATAAGGCTTCCTAATGCAATTCCACATTTCTTTAGTGGAATAAAAGTAGCTTCTACATTAGCTGTAATTGGAGCTATTATCGGAGAATTCGTTGGTTCTAATGTTGGATTGGGATATCTAGTAATTATTGCAAACAATAATTTAAATACTCCATTAGCAATGGCTTCAATACTGATTATTTCAGTATTTGGTGTAATACTATATTATTTGATGGTTTTGGCTGAACGCTTATGTATGCCTTGGGAAGAACCTGAACCAACCTTTAGAAAAAAGGAAGAATCAGCATGTTAAATGAGAATTTTCTTAGGAGGTGTAACTTGTAAATGAAAGGAAATGATTTTTATATAAATGTGGACAATTTAACACATATTTATACTACACGGACAGGTGATATTCTAGCATTAGAAGATATATCATTTAAGGTGAAAAAAGGAGAATTTTTTGTTATTTTAGGGCCGAGTGGTTGCGGAAAAAGTACGCTATTGAAGATACTTTCAGGGTTACTAATGCCAACTAGGGGAAAAGTAGAAGTGAACAGTGAAAGAGTAACCCAACCATTAAAAAAAGTAGGAATAGTCTTTCAATCTCCTATTCTATTAAAATGGTCTACAGTGGCTGATAATGTGCTCTTGCCAGTAACAGCTCTTGGGCTTCCAGTTAAGGACTATTTACATAAGGTTGATGAACTATTGGAATTAGTAGGATTACAAGATTTTAAAGATAAATATCCTAGAGAATTATCAGGTGGTATGCAACAAAGAGTGTCTATTGCCCGTGCTATGGTATTGGATCCTGATTTTTTATTAATGGATGAACCTTTTGGTGCACTAGATGCTATTACTAGAGATTTAATGAACTCTGAACTATTAAAGATTTGGGAGAAAAAGAATCAAACAATTCTCTTCATTACTCATAGTATTGATGAAGCTGCATTTATGGCAGATAGAGTTATGGTTATGAGTCCACGACCTGGACGCGTAGCACATACAGTAGATATAGATTTAGATAGACCTAGAACAATGGACACAAGAACTTCTGAACCATTTCGTAAATATGTTGCAAATCTTTATGGAATGCTTGACATTAAATCATATACTTGATTGATTTCAAAGAGTTATAAAGAAAGCAAATAATTATAAGTTGATATAGATTTATGCTTTTGTAGAAGAGCTCAAAAGCTAATACCAATTAAAGGAGGCTAATCTATGCAAGTTTTTACTTCGAAATATGTTTTTATAGGTGATGAAATTAAGCAAGGAGTATATATTACAGTTGAAGATGGCAAAATTGTTGATATTTCACAAATGAAACCAGATGGAGATATTAAAGATTTTGGTAACAGTTTAATAATGCCAGGTACTATTAATACTCATACTCATTCAATGCAATCCATCATACGGGGATTTGGAGATGATTTTAGTTTGTTTGCTTGGTTGAAAGATACCGTATATAAATACTGTGACCTTATGGATGAAAGACATGCTTATTGGGCTGCTCTATTGACATTTGCTGAGATGGTGAAATATGGTACCACTACAGTTGTAGATTTTTTCTATCTCAATGGACCAGATAATAAATATGCTAGAGCTGTCATCAAAGCTGCTCAAGACCTGGGAATTCGTCTTGTTCTAGCTCGTACCATGATGGATTGGGATAATAGTGCACTTATTACCCAAGAGACACCTGAAGTTGCAGGTAAAAGGTTTATTGAACTCTATGAGGATTTTAAAGATGATAGATTGGTAAAGGTTTGTCCTGCACCGCATAGTGTTTATGGATCCTCTGAAAAGATGATAATGGAAGCGATGAAAATTGCCCAAACCTATGATCTTCCTCTACATATGCATGTATCGGATTCAAAGACAGCATGTGAAATGGCAATTGAGATAACTGGAAAGGAATATGTAAAATATCTAAATGATATAGGTGCTCTTAATTCAAAGTTTGTGGCTGTACATTGTACATGGTGTAGTGATGAGGAATTAGATTTGTTGGCTGAAGCTGATGCAAAGATCTCTCATAACCCAACAAGTAATAAGTTTCTTGGAGATCCCATTGCAAGAGTGGTTGATATGCTTAAACGCGGTATTGTAGTGGGATTGGGTACAGATGGGGCTGCTAGCAATAATAAATTGTCAATATTCCAAGAGATGAAGATGGCTGCCCTTGACCAAAAAAGTCGCTATCGTGACCCTCAAATCATAAATGCAAAAACAGTATGGGATATGGGCACAAAAAACGGAGCAGAGATGACTGGTTTTCCTGTAGGAGAAATTAAAGAAGGATTAGAAGCTGATTTTCTTGTAGCAGATTTAAATGACTTATCACTTACACCGGAAAACAAGCTAAAATCTCACTTGGTCTATTCAATGTCTGATGCTGCATTGAGTCATGTATATATAGCTGGTAGGGAAATAATTGGGGATAGAAGATTCACTACTATTGATGTAGGCGAGCTTGTTAGAGAAGCCAATGCTTTAGCAAGTGCTTGGTAAGCAATGGAATATAATAATATAAAGATACAAAAGAGTTGATTCTTATGACATAAGAATCAACTTTTTTCATGCTTATTTTATCGAAGATTACTTTTATAGAGATTATATATTAAAATAAAGGGGATAAATTATATAGTATAATAAATGAGGATGATTATATGGATAAAAACACCCAAGAATATGTAGTTATAGTGGGGGGAATCAATGTTGATATTCAAGGGTTCCCAAAGAAGAGATTGATTTCAAGGGATTCTAATATTGGAAATGTAAAGGTATCCCTTGGTGGAGTAGGGAGAAATATAGGTGATAATCTGACAAGGCTTGGTGTAAATACTAAATTAATATCAATAATGGGAGATGATGTTTACGGCAAAATGGTTTTAGAACACTCCAAGGGTCTTGGGCTAAATTTGGATAATACCCTAGTTTTGGAAGGAGAGGATACATCGGTATACTTATCCATATTAGACGAAAGAGGAGATATGGAAATAGCAATATCCAGTATGGATATATATGAAAAGATGGATGTTGACTTTATAGAAAAGCAAAGGGATGTAATTGAAAACTCTAAACTTTGCATTATAGATACCAATATTCCTAAGGATATAATAGAGTACATGTTGATAAGTTTTAAGGGAGTTGACTTTTTCCTAGATACTGTCTCTACAGCTAAGACAGAGAAGGTTAAGGATTTAATAGGGCATTTTCATACTATAAAGCCTAATAAATTAGAAGCAGAGATACTTACCGAAATGAAAATCAGTGATGATAAGGATTTAGTGAAAGCTACTGAATATTTACATCTTAAGGGTGTAAAAAGGGTGTTTATAACCTTGGGAAAGGATGGTGTATTCTATAGTGATGGAGTAAGCATTGGGCATAAAAACACACCTAAGATTGAAATTGTAAATGCTACAGGAGCAGGAGATGCTTTTGTTGCAGCACTTGCCTATGGGTATACGAATAATATAGAGATAGAAAAGACTGTAAATCTAGCAATATATGCTTCAATTGTAGCACTATCACATGAAGATACCATCAATCCAAAGATGTCAATCGACGAGATAAAATTAAAGATGAAGGAGAATGAAGGATGTTAGAAAAATACCTAGATATAAACCAAGAGGTTAAAAAAGCTTTGGAAGAGGGAAGACCAGTAGTCGCACTGGAGTCTACAATCATTTCCCATGGTATGCCTTATCCTAGAAATGTAGAAACAGCCCTAAAGGTTGAAGAAATCATAAGGGACAATGGAGCTATTCCAGCTACCATCGCAATCTTAAATGGAAAACTAAAAGTTGGTCTTACAGAAGAGGAGATAGAATACCTTGGGAAGGCTGCTGAAAAGGTACTAAAGACCTCAAGAAGGGATATTCCATTTATAGTGGCTAGAGAAGCAGATGGGGCTACTACTGTCGCATCTACAATGATTATCGCAGCATTAGCAGGAATCAAGGTCTTTGCAACTGGAGGAGTAGGTGGAGTTCATAGGGGAGCTGAGACAAGCTTTGATATATCAGCTGATTTACAGGAATTAGCTCATACAAATGTAGCTGTGGTTTGTGCAGGAGCTAAGTCCATACTGGATATTGGTCTTACTTTGGAATACTTAGAGACGATGGGAGTACCAGTAGTAGGATTTTGCACTGAAGAGATGCCAGCCTTCTATACTAGAAAGAGTGGATTTGGAGTAGATTATAGGATTGATGATATTGAAGAATTGGCTTTAGCAATTAAGGCTAAATGGGATTTGGGGCTTGATGGTGGATTGCTAGTGGCTAATCCAATACCAGAGGAGCATCAAATAGATCCTGATATTATCAACAAAGCAATCAATGATGCTTTAGTTGAGGCAGAAGAAAAAGGTATATTTGGCAAAGAGAGTACACCATTCTTACTTGCTAAAGTTAAGGATATAACCAAAGGCGATAGTTTGGAAGCAAATATTCAATTGGTATATAATAATGCAAGACTAGGGGCAGAGTTAGCAGTAGAAATAGCAAAATTGGGACAAAAACATTGATTCTCTGAGGGTTGATTGTAGGGAACAAGCTCTGTCTTGTTCCGGGTTTATGATACATTATTTCCGGGTTGACACATACCCTTTCAGTGAAATTTCTCTAAATCATAGATTTAGGAAATTTCTACTGTTGGGCACAAGTAGGTCAACCCCTATGATGTTGTAATTACAAGACTTATGTAGGAGCAGACCTATG
>CAZZCQ010000048.1:0-8569 GCA_964652285.1 uncultured Tissierella sp. | reverse complement strand
ACCAAGATTGGTACTCTTGTCTGACCTTCACTATATCCACTTAAATCCAGCCTTGCTACTATATTATTATCTGCAGTAAAATCACCCATATCAGATTTTCTTCCAGTGACGCTTACATTTACCTTAACTTCTTGTGGATTCATAACAACCAGGTTCTGTCTATTTAAAATTTCAACATTTGTAAATTGAACATCTACATTCTTATAGTCCCTTGGCCATTCTGGATTCTCTCTTCCTATTACATAGCTCCACAAAATAATGGCTAATATCACAGAAAAAACTTTAGGTATTAAATTATTCTTTCCCTTGCCCATTTCTTAGCCTCCATTTTGTTATAAAAAATTGTTTTTCTTCCTCTGGTTTATACATATCCGATAGAATTTGTCTTAAGGTATGAGTATCCAAATATCTTGAGATTGTTCCATTCTCAGCTATTGATATGGAACCTGTTTCCTCTGATACTACGATTGAGAGACTATCTGATCTTTCAGAAATGCCAATAGCAGCTCTATGCCTCGTACCTAATTCTTTGCTTACACTTGAGCTATCAGTTAAGGGTAAGAAACAAGCTGCTGCTCTTATTTTATCATCTTTAATAATCACAGCACCATCATGTAATGGTGTATTTGGAATAAATATATTTATAAGTAAATCACTGGTAACAAGCCCATTTATCCTTGTACCTGTATCTGCCACTTCATTGAGTCCAGTTTGCCTCTCCAATACTATTAATGCCCCAATTTTTTGTCTTGATAAGGATGCAACAGCATCTACAATCTCTTCAACGACTTTTGATAAGCTCTCCCCTTTAACTTCGATGAATGGTTTTTTGAAGAAGCTACTTCTTCCAATATATTCAAGTCCACGTCTTAGCTCTGGTTGGAATACTATAAGTATGGCTAGGGTCCCAACGGTCATTGCATTATTTAGTATCCAATTAATTGTATAAAATTCTGCCCAGTCGCTTAATTCAGTTAATATAAGCAAGACTACTATACCTTTTGTTAATTGCTCTGCTCTAGTTTCCTTTATAAGACTAAATAATTTATATAATACCAACGCCACAATCAGGATATCGATTACATCTCTTATCCTAAGGTTTGAAAAAATATTGATTACATCTTGCAAGGATATCCCGCCTTTTATAAGATTTATTTAATTCTTCTGTTCTCTATCATTATATAATAAAATACCGAATATTTAAACTAATATATTAGTTACCATCATATACTTCCATTGTATCATTAAAGGATCTTTCAATTCTACTCTTGGTATTTTCATCAATACCCAACTCCAATTTGCCATTTATAATATCTTCAGTTGGCAGTATCTCATAAAAATACTTCCCGCCATTTTCATATCTATACACCCATGTAGGTATATATTCAATTTCTTTTATTATAGTTTCATTTGTATCAGAGCTCTTTTCAATTCCAATCTTAACCATTACCCCATCTTCACTATAGGAATTACCCATGGTATTCTCTCTTTGATTTGATAAAAAATTCCCCATTGAATATATTATTAGATTATCCTTACCATCTCTTTCAACTATCTCTGGTTTTTGAACCACATGGGGATGACTTCCAAATACTATATTAACACCCCAATCAATCATCTTCTGACCTAGGTTTATCTGCTCCTCAGACGGGTTATGATGGTATTCATGTCCCCAATGTATATAAGATACGATAATATCCACATCTGCATCCTTTAGCAATTGAATTTCATATTGAATCTTTTCTTCATCAATTAAATTAACCATATATTCTAGCTCTTCAGCTGTTAATAATGAATCTAAACCATTCAAACCAAATGTATAGGATAAGACCCCAATCTTAATCCCTTCCACATCTACTATAAGTGGTTCCTCATCCTTGTCCACATTTGTCCCAATATGTTTTAAACCATGGCTATTTATAGCTTCAATTGTTGAAATTATACCTGCTTTCCCTTGATCAAGGCTATGATTATTTGCTGTCGATAATATGTCAAACCCTGCATATTCTAATGCTTGGATTGTCTCCACAGGGCTGTTAAATCTAGGATAACCAGTATAGCTTCTATCACTAAATGAAACAGTTTCATAATTACCTAAGGCTAAATCAGCTTCTTGAATATATTCCTTGACATATTCAAACATTGGTCTAAAATCATATTCATCTCCCCCTAAACTTCCTGCTTTTATTTGAGGCTGATGAAACATGATATCCCCTACTCCTAATATGCTAATATTAGTAATAGTTGGCTCTACTATTATTGCCTCTTCTTCTATATCGTCAATTCCTTCAATTATATTGCCATCAGCTTTGTTAAAAAGGTCTTCAATATAATCCACTAAAAATCCTTTATACAAGGTAATAGCTAATATTAGTAATACTAATATTATAAACAATGATTTCTTTCTCATAATCACACCTATATATTCTTTATTTTACATCTATATAATTATACTACATTTAAACAGTTCTTATATCAATAGATAAAAAAAAGGACTACTCTCTTTTCCTTATTACCCTACTCCTTGCATCAAAAACAAATCTAGAGAGTTTCCTTGCGTTAAGCCACCAAATAAATAATACATATGGAACAAAGAGCAATGTCAGCTCAGGTATATCTGCCATCAATATAAAATCAAATACTCCATGAAATAATATTGGCATGGTGAGTGATTTTCTTATATGTTGAGCTTTTCTTTTCCCAATTGTATCAAACCTAGCTAAGGATAGATAATACCCCATGGTAATGCCAAATACTCCATGAGCTGGCACCGAGAATATTCCTCTATATAAACCGATAAAGGGATTATTAGAATATGTAAATACTACATAAATGATGTTTTCTACAGTCGCAAATCCCAATGATGCAAATACAGCATAGATAATCCCATCTAATTTTTCATCGAAATACCTTGTTCGATAGGGAACCTTCAACACAACTAGTCGTTTGAAGAATTCTTCAGTCATTGCAGCCACTATAAATGCATTGTATGCTGCTTTAAGTGATCCTGAAAATATATTGAACTGGACAAGTACCTCCTCTACAATTATTGATGGTATAACAGCTAATGCTCCTAATAAAAAAGTAAGTAAGAGTAACTTGGTAGGTTCCTTATCTCCTCTATCTGTCAGGTAAATAGCTAATAGGAATGCAAGTGCTGGTGTAATAGCAATAATATATAATCTTACATTCATGTCTTAACCTCCTAATGTAATTTATTTATATTATTCCTATAAAGCTTAAAATTAATCTGCTTATTCAATTAAAATAAAATGATTATTCTTTATTGGAAATAATTTTCTTGATATTTTCCACAGCATCCTTAGCATCTTCACCTTCTGCAACTATTGTAAACTCATCGCCTTTAGATGCTCCAATACTAAGTAAGCCTATGATGCTCTTTGCATTAAATTCTATACCATCTATTATCAACTTTATATCTGAGGAAAATCTTGATGCTACTTTAACTAATTCTGATGCAGGTTCGGCATAAAATCCTGTTTCAAGTTGCAAAACTACTTTTTCCTTATACATATAATTCCTCCTTGCATTTTGCCTACTTACAAAGGTTTTCCTAAAAAAAGACACCTAATAGGTGTCTTTTTAAATATCCAATAAATTTATAATTTTTAACCCCACTTTTTTCACCAAATGCATTGCATCCATTTGGATCCCTCCTCAATAATAATGCTTTTTGTAGCTCATTATTACTAATATAATACTAAAACTTATATAAATAAACATATATTTTTGTTAAAATTTAAAAATTATTCCAATGACTGCAGCTATTAGTATATAGGTGATTGGATGTTTGGCAAACTTTCTTATTCCATAAAACATTATCCCAAATAAGACTATTGCCTTTAAATTCAACAACGCCATAATATTTGAATTTGTAAATGTTCCTGCATTAAATAATTCAGCCTTAGTTAAATCAAAGCCAACAGCTCCAATCAGCCCTGCAACAGCTGGTCTTATGCCGTAAAATGCAGATTTTACTAAAGGTTCTTCACTAAACTTAGAAAAGTAATGAGCTATTATTATAATAATTATTATCGATGGTGTTACGATACCTAAAATAGCCATAAGTCCTCCTAGAACTCCCTTAGTACTATAGCCCACATAAGTAGCAGTATTAATGCCAATTGGTCCAGGTGTCGATTCTGAAATTGCAATCATGTTTGAAAGTTCTTCTGATGTTATCCATCCATATTTATCTACAATTTCCTGTAAAAATGGTAATGTTGCTAGCCCTCCCCCAACTGAAAACAATCCAACTCTAAAGAATGTTAAATATAATTTTAATAAAATCATTTTTAATTTTCCCCACTAAGATCCATGTTTTTACATCTCAATATGCCTACCAAGCTAGCTGTAATAATCACTATAAATGGGGAAGTGTTAAATACTGCAACTATAAAAAGGGCAAATACAAATAATAGTATACCCATCCAATCCTTAATAGATTGAGAAGCCATCTTGATTACTGTATTGGCTATTAAGGCAGCGACTACTACTCTTATACCACCAAAAGCATGTTGAACTACTTGTATCTCTTGAAATTGTTTAAAAAAAGCAGCTATAGTCGTAATTATAATTAAAGATGGAGTTACCATCCCAAGTGTAGCTACTATACCACCTATTATACCCTTTCTTCTGTATCCGATGAATGTTGCCGTATTCACTGCAATTATTCCTGGGGTACATTGACCAATTGCATAGTAATCTATGATTTCTTCATTGCTAGCCCACTTTCTCTCCTCTACAAATTCTCTTTGAATAGCTGGAAGCATGGCATATCCGCCACCAAAAGTAAATCCTCCTATCCGGAAAAAAATCATAAAAAGTTCAAATAATTCTTTCAATAACTTTCCCACTCCTTACTCATACTAAATATAGATTATACAATATTATTTGCATAAAAACAAGAAAGTTCAGTTTTTCAAATTAATGGATAGATTACATTCTTATGTAAGCAAAGTATTTTTTTACATGATTATTAATAATCCTTTTACGCATAATACTAGTAGATAAATTATTTACAACTAATATTTGAAAGGAGAAACAAAATGGCAAACAATAACACTAGTAATAAAATAGTAGTTCCTGAGGCTCGTCAAGCTCTGAATCAAATGAAGTTAGAAATAGCTAATGAATTAGGTATTGCAAATTATGACTCATTAGATAAGGGTAATCTTCCATCTAGACAAAATGGTTATGTTGGTGGATATATGACTAAAAACTTAGTTAAAATGGCTCAACAAAGTATGTCCGGAGGTCAACAACCTCCAAGTGGAACAAATCTATAAACATAGAGGAAAGGTCGCCTAAAGGTGACCTTTCACTTTATTAATCCATTAGAATAATTCCTAATTCTTCATATATTGACTCAGTTATCTTGTCAGTTAGTGGAATATTTTGGCTTTCTAGAAACTCAAACAATGCTTTTTTCATTACTTCCCCATAGATTCCATCTAATGAAGCATTATAGAAACCTTCTCTTAACATTCTCTTTTGAATCTCTAAAACATCAGATCCCCTATCCCCTGGTTTTAAAGTTCTAAATCCTTGCCCAAAAGGACCAAATTCACCATTTAAAATTATAACCTGTGTATTTACTGATACCTTATCATATAAATCCTCAATATCTGAATTTCTCATTCTGATACAACCTGCGGATACATTCCCTCCAATAGAGCCTGGTTGATTTGTACCATGGATTCCATATTTCCCCCAAGGTACATTAAGGCCAAGCCATCTTGATCCAAATCCTTCGCCCCAATATGCTTTTTCGTTTATTTGAAAACTCCCCAGTGGAGTTGGAGATGTTGATTTTCCTGATGCAATTATATATGTATCTATTACCTTTTCCTTTTCTCTATCAATAAGCAATAATTTTTTTTTATCGACTTCAATCAATATTGTCATCATTTGTCGATTTCCTTTTGAAGAAGTATTCAAGGAATCCATATTAATTATATTATTTGTGTATAAATAACTAAAGATTACTAGAACTACAACTAATAGGCTAATAATAATTTTATTTAGAGAATAATGTTTCAAATATATCCCCCCTTCTAAATATTTATATGATAATACATCAAAAATCTTCCACAATATTTAGAAAAAAAGATGAGAAAATTAATTCTCATCTAAAGGTATGTATATTATAGCTTTGGATTATATACTTCAAATATGCTATAAATTGATATATTGTTATTTGTCAGTAGCCTTACAATTATTGGTATCTGTTGGGTGGTTATATTTAGTTCCACTCCATTGTATTTATAAGTTATATCGTCTTTGTTTAGATGCTCAGATTTGTTCAATAAATCTATCAATCTACTCTCTATTGAAGGAAGATTCATACCTCCAATAATAAAATTCACTTTCTTCTTCTCATTAGAATAATCCTTGGAATTTATCCTATTAATCAATAGAATCTCATTCATCTTATATTACTCCTTCCACAGCTACCACAATATATAAGTTGTTTATACCCAAAGATAATAATAATAAAACTTTAATTTAAAATTGTAGAAAATTTAAAAATATGATAATCTCTTATTGATGAAGTAATAGAAAAAATCTATAGAATGGATTTTTGGAAGTTGGAGGTAAGAAATGAACTACGATGTAATAATAATTGGTGCAGGACCTTGCGGAATATTTACTGCATTAGAACTTAAAAATCAAAATCCTAAGACATCAGTTTTGATACTAGAAAAAGGTAACTCCATTGCTAAAAGGGTATGTGTTAAAAGAACTACTGGTGTATGCATTGGTTGTAAACCATGTAATATTACAACGGGATTTGCAGGTGCTGGTGCATATTCCGATGGTAAACTATCACTATCTCCTGATGTTGGTGGAAATCTTCCAGATTATATAGGATATTCTAAAACAAAAGAGTTAATTGATTTCGTTGATAAGATATATTTGGAGTTTGGAGCGGATCAAAAGGTATATGGAATAGATAAAGAAGATGAGATTAGGGATATTAGAAAAAAAGCTATCTCTGGTAATTTAAAACTTATAGAATGTCCCATAAGACATATGGGTACTGAAGAAGGTTATAATATCTACTCCAGAATCGAAAAATACCTAATGAAATTAGGGGTTGAGCTCAGCTTTAGAAATCCTGTTAAGGATCTAATGTTCAGTGACAATAATGAAATTATCGGAGTGTTAGCTGATAAAGAATACTATTCGAAAAAGATTGTCGCTGCTGTTGGTAGGGACGGCTCAGATTGGCTTAGAAATATCTGTCTAAAATATGATATTGGTATAGAAACAGGAGATATAGATATAGGAGTAAGGTTAGAAACAAGAAATGAAATCATGGAAGAATTAAATGAAGCTATGTATGAAAGCAAATTAATCTATTACGCTGAAACATTTGATGATAAAGTGAGGACCTTTTGTTCAAATCCTGGTGGTCAAGTCTCAACTGAATATTATGAAAATAATCTAGCTGTAGTAAACGGACACAGTTACAAGTCAGATGATTTGAAATCTGATAACACCAACTTTGCTCTGCTTGTGACAAAGCATTTTACTAAACCATTTAACTCTCCAATAGAATATGGGATGCATATAGCCCAACTTGGAAATATGCTTTCAGGTTTTAGTTCAAAGATATGGAGATTTCAAGCGTGGTAGAAGAACCACAGAGGATAGGCTTCATAGAAATAATATTATTCCAACCCTGAAAGATGCTGTCCCTGGAGATTTAAGTCTTGTCTTCCCATATAGAATTCTAAAGAGTATTGATGAAATGATTGTTGCATTGGATAATGTGGTGCCAGGTATAGCAAGCGATGAAACCCTATTATATGGCGTTGAAGTCAAATTCTATTCCAATGTAGTATTGACGGATGAGACTTTTGAAACTAATATCAAAGGATTATTTGTTGGTGGAGATGGAGCAGGTATTACCAGAGGATTGATGCAATCTAGCGTAAATGGAATAGTATTGGGTAGAATCCTATCAGCTTAAAAATAAGTGTTGATTTTTCAAAGCTTTTGGATATAATTATAGTTGTGAATAAATGAAAGGAGGTCGTGTCATGTTAATAGCTAGAATAATCAATAAGAAAGAAATAAAATTGAATTTATTTACACGGCCTATGCATAATATTTAATAGAATTTGTACTTTTGCCATAGGTCTATGCCTATGGCTATTATATAGAATTCTTTTGCGTATTTTTATGCGTATTTTTCAACCATAGGACTATTTCCCCTATGGTTTTTCTTATGTAAAGGAGGAATCAACTTGAAAGATTTTACTAAATTACTAAGATTTACAAAAGGTTATGGTTTGATGTATTCTATTGGGATACTATCCATAATACTGTCACAAGGGATTGTACTATTATCACCCCTTGTTATTCGAACAACTATTGACTCTATTATTGGTCAAACAATTATTGAAAATCAAAATGTAATGTATTTTGTAAATTTATTAGGCGGCAGAATATTTTTAAAAGAGAATCTATGGATTATCGGATTATTAATAATACTCATTACTATCTTAAGGGGATTATTTCTCTATCTTAAAAACACCAT
>CAZZCQ010000047.1:0-8656 GCA_964652285.1 uncultured Tissierella sp. | reverse complement strand
TGATACTACCTCATCTACACTTCTTTTAATAATTGCTATATCACTTATATCCGTTGAGATAAACCTAATCTTTCCTTGTGTCTTTTCTATAAGTTTATCCACTTCTTCATTTTTACTTCTCCCAAGGCAAGCAACTTTAAACCCATCTTCAAGTAATTGGTTCACTATCCCAAAGCCTATGCCTTTTGCTCCTCCTGTAACAATAGCTACTCTATCCATATTATTCACCGCCTTTCTCTTCTTCTTTCATCCTCCTATAAATTGGTAGATAAGTCTCCGAATCTTTAATAACACATCCACAGGTTCCTATTTTGGATTTCATTTCACTACATTTACTACATGAAATGCAGGCCTTGTTTTTCAACATTTCTCCATTATTTAAAATATCTTTTGCAAAGTCAGGATATGCAATGCTCTCCCTGCCAAATCCTATTATCTTACATAGTCCATTCTCTAGACTTCCAGCCCCCACATAAGGTGCCAAATGTCTGAACCAACTATATCCTAGTCCAACAAAGCTCATATGGGGATAGCTTTTTTGTACCTTTCCTATTTCATTTATAAGTCTATTGCAACTCACAATTGGTTCTTCTTCGGGTGTATAGGTACCTATATCATAGGGTTTATTTACATGGGGTACAAAATATGGATTTCCCATTGTGAAAGCTATTAATTCAAGACCTTTATTAGATAAGATCTCAATCAGTTTTTTAGGTTCTTCTAAATCTATATTATTATTATTACCATCCTTTGACATCCCCCAGCCTTGTGGATAAGCGATAGTATCAGTTAGATTGAGTCTAGAAGATAATATCAAACCCTTGCATTCTAAATCCTTACTTATCTTGTCAATTATATTGACTAATAATTTAATCCTATTTTCAAATTTTCCACCATATTGTCCTTCTCTTTCAAATGCAGATAACAATTCCGATAATAGATATCCATGACATGCTTTAATATCTACACCATCAAACCCAGCTTTCTTCACTAACCTAGCTGATTTTAAGAAGTCTTCCTCTACCTTCTTAAGATAATCATCAGTAACTACAGGGTCATCCTTTGACATGCCTAATTTACTATCTAATAATTCCTTATGTGTAGCAATAATAGGATTGCTTTTTCCATTAACCTTGCAGTATCTTCCAGAATGATTCAGTTGAAAAATAGTGATAGGATTATAGTCCTCTCCAAACTCTTCCTTGGCAGATGATTTAATTAAATCATTCAACTTTTTGAATTCTGTCCAATTCTCATCTGTTATCATTAATTGCTTATCATTGGATCTTCCTTCTTTGGAAACACTGACAGCTTCTATCCATATTAAGCCTGCTCCTCCTCTAGCACTTCTTTCATATTTTCTAAAGGTAAGTTCCGAAGGACTGCCCTCGTCAGTTGCATCCCCACCCTCCATTGGAAGGGTTGCTAGACAATTTGGAATGGTGTGGTTCCCTATTGTTATCTCTTTCTTAAAACATTCAAAATTATGAGAGGTTTTTATGTCCAATCCTAATTCTTCTATGTCTTTTTCTAAATCATTAAGATACTTATATTTAAAATTCCCTTTGCTCCTGTATGTATTACTTGCCAATATTGCCCCCCCTTATTAGTAATATAATATTTCCTTACCATCCTTCTTGCATTATGAATACGCTTTCATTATAATATAATTAGATTTTCAAATATAGTTGTATGTTGTCCAATAATTGATAAATATTGCTTTTATTTTAGGAGTGATAAAATTGAGCTTTAGAAATATAGATATGAATTACAAAATATTAACATCTCACACAAGCGGCCTAAAGGAGCATTATCACAATGGTTATGAGATAATATTTATAAGCAATGGAAAGTCAAATTTCACAATTGACGATAATGTCTACACATATGATAAGAACACAATCTTGTTTTTAAATGACTTAGAAAAGCATAAAATGGACCTAGTAGATATTCCATATTCTAGATATATGATAATCATTGATACTGACTACTTAGATAGCCATATCAAAAATCCTACCTTATTATCCATATTTAAAAATAGAGCTTCAAAGTATTATAATGGATTTGAAATTGAAGATGAAAGCATAGACTATGTAGAAAAAATTTTTAAAACCTTAAATGACAAGTTCCTAACAAAAGAGAATTTCTGGGAAATGGAATTCATGTCCATTTTTATTATATTAATATTATTTTTGTATAGAAACTATACACAATATTTCCCCATAAGTTTTCTGGAAGAAAAAGATAGCAGAATCTTGAGTGTCCAACAATATATAGACAAAAATTACAAAAAACACTTAAGCTTAGATGATTTATCATCTAAGTTCTATGTGAGTAAATACTATCTAGCTCATTCCTTCAAAAAAATCACAGGATTTACTATCAAGCAGTATATTCTACTAAAAAGAATATCATATGCTAAAAACCAACTATATTTTACGGACAAGAGTATTACAGAAATAGCTATAGATTGTGGATTCAATAGTCAAAGTAATTTTATAAGGATTTTCAAACAAAAAGAAGGTACAACTCCTTTGCAGTTTAGAAAGTTTTACCACTAATAAAAAAGAGTTAGGTCATTGACTATAACCTAGCTCTTTTGATATTTGATAAGCACATTTTTTAACTTCATCAGCTATTATTTCTATCTTTTCTTTAGTCACCCTTATACTGGGCCCAGAAATGCTGATAGCCCCTTCTACTTCACCATTAAAATTAAAAATCGGAGCTCCAACACACCTAACACCTTGCTCATTCTCCTCATCATCAACTGCATATCCCTGGAATCTAATCTTGTCTAATTCCAAGCTAAGAATATCATAATCTATAATGGTCTTATCAGTATATTTCTTTATATGACTATTTCCCCAAATTATTTTTACTTCATCCACATCCATATAAGCAAGTATTGCCTTACCTACAGAAGTACTATACAAGGGTGATCTTCTACCTATATTTGAAGCCATTTGTATTGTATTATTAGCTTCTACTTTATCTATATATATAATCTCATTATCATCACGTATTACTAAATGGACTACTTCATTAAATTTTCTCATCAAATCTTCAGTATAGATTTTAGAAGCTTTTAAGATATCTATATTGGCTATTACTTTATTCCCTAATTCAAAGAGTTTAGTAGTAAGTCT
Source organism: uncultured Tissierella sp. (assembly GCA_964652285.1). Lineage (GTDB taxonomy): Bacteria > Bacillota > Clostridia > Tissierellales > Tissierellaceae > JAAYTL01. Next base: position 5,507 of record CAZZCQ010000047.1, on the reverse strand, counting down.
ATATTTGCTGGTCCTCTTATCTTGTGTCACATATCCCTTATGAATCAAGGTTGCTAATAATCTATGAACCGTACTTTTGTGAAGCCCTAGATTATCGCTTATTTCGATAATTCTTAAACCATCATCGAAATCTGATATCAATTCCAAAATCGACAGTGACCTATCCACAGATTGCACTATGTCTACCATTTCACATCTCTCCTCAAGTATTCACATATTAAAATCTCAATTCTCCTTGCAAATGTTTTCACTATTTATTATAATATAACATAATAAGTTTCATTATACAATATATAGTTTCGTATTATGAAACTAATTTAAGGAGGATTGTCCATGAGAAAGCATGAAGTGCTTAGGCGTATAGAAGATGTTGGTATAGTTGCAGTAGTTAGAGCGGAGAATAGTGAAAAAGCTAAGACTATTGCTCTAGCATGTATGGAAGGTGGTATTGATTCCATTGAGATTACTTTTACAGTACCTGGTGCTGATGAAGTGATAAAGGATCTCACTAAAGAATTTGGTGATGAATTACTAGTAGGTGCAGGCACAGTATTGGATAGTGAAACTGCTAGGATTGCTATATTAGCTGGTGCAAAATATATCGTAAGTCCATCCTTTAATTTAGATACTGCAAAATTATGCAATAGGTATCAAATCCCTTATATGCCTGGGTGTATGACCGTTACTGAAATGATTACAGCTATGGAGGCTGGCGCAGATGTAATAAAAGTATTCCCTGGTTCTGCATTTGGTCCTTCATTTATAAAGGCAGTTAGAGGTCCACTTCCACAAGCAGTACTCATGCCTACAGGTGGTGTAAGTATAGACAATGTGGATCAATGGATTAAGAATGGATGTATTGCTGTAGGCGTTGGTGGGAATCTTACAAAGGGTAGCAGTGAGGATATGACCAAGGCTGCAAAAGAATTTGTTGATAGGATAAAAGAAGCAAGAAATAATAAATAAGACAGAGGAGGCAGTTTTATGAAGAAAGTTGTTACTTTAGGAGAGATAATGCTTAGACTTTCCACTCCTAGATTTGAAAGATTTGTTCAGGCCAATTCATTTGATGTAGTCTATGGAGGCGGCGAAGCAAATGTAGCAGTATCCTTATCAAATTATGGTTATGAAGCATATTTCGTTTCAAAATTACCTAATAATGAAATTGGTCAAGCAGCTATCAACCATCTTAGAAGATATGGTGTTCATGATGATTATATAGCAAGAGGTGGAGATAGAGTTGGTATATATTATCTAGAGTCAGGTGCTTCAATGAGACCTTCTAAGGTGGTCTATGATAGAGCTCATTCTTCAATTTCTGAAGCTGATGTGTCTGACTTTGATTTTGATGAGATATTTAAAGATGCATCCTGGTTCCATTTTTCTGGTATTACTCCAGCTTTGGGAGAAAAAGCAGCAAGGTTAACCGAAGAAGCATTAAAGGCTGCTAAAAAACATGGAGTAAGAACTTCTGTAGACTTGAATTACAGAAAAAATCTATGGACTCCTGAGCAAGCACAAAGAGTAATGTCAAACCTAATGCAATATGTAGATGTATGTATAGGCAATGAAGAAGATGCTCATTTAACTCTTGGCTTCAAACCTGGTGAAACTGATGTAACTTCTGGTGAATTAGAGTTAGCTGGTTATGAAAGTATATTTAAACAGATGAAAGATAAATTTGGTTTTAAATATGTTATTTCCTCCCTAAGAGAATCCTATTCAGCTTCAGACAATGGTTGGTCAGCATGTGCATATGATGGTAATGAATTCTATCATTCAAGACAATATGATATTAGAATTGTTGATAGGGTAGGTGGTGGGGACTCCTTTGCATCTGGTGTAATTCATGGATTATTAGAAGGTAAGAATTTCAAAGATGCTTTAGAGTTTGGAGTAGCCGCATCAGCACTAAAACACACCATCCATGGTGACTTTAATATGGTAACAATCCCTGAAGTGGAAAACCTGCTTAAAGGAGATGCTTCTGGTAGGGTTCAAAGATAGATAGTACAAAAACTGATACAATCCCCCATATAAAAACCACTGACAAATTGTTAGTGGTTTTTATATGAGCAACTTCTCCAGCATACTTTCCGCTGGGTCGATTATTGGTATCCTTGTATTTTTCAACAATACATCTTTTATATATGGGAAATGAGTACATCCCAACAAGATTACATCAAAACTATTGTCCTCAGCCCATTGGAGAATCTTTGCCAGTGAAAGTCTATCAAAAATCTCCTCAGGTAGAATTTTGTTTTCTATTTCTTCAACTAGTGGAAGTGCAGATATACTCCACATTTTAAGATTATTGTTAGCTTCTAGTAGTATGGACTCTATCTTAGCACAGGATTGTCCATTTGCAGCCAGTATCAATATTTTAGAATAATCCTGAGCTATATCTTTATAGACAGAAAAAGGAGTCACTATTAGAGCTTCGCTTTCCCTTGATAATATATCCATATCAACTGTAGCACTTAAGGAGTTACAATACACAAAAAACTTCTTTATGCCATCTTCTTTGGCTCGAAAAATTATTTCTCTTACTATATTGTATAATCCAGCCTTGTCCAATAATTGAAGTTGATGTTGCTCCATTGGACTATTGGCAGTTTGATAACCTATTGCCTTTATCCCTTTGCCTTGTAAAAAGTCCACTCCCATCTGTGTATCTACAGGTGTACCTGCTATTACTCCTATTGTTTCCATAATGCTACCTCCATCACCTACAATTGTTTGATATTTATTCTTAATCCAATTATATCTTTTTGCTATATAATAAGCTAGGGATAGGTAGTGTAAATCAAAAAATAATAAAAATATGACTGACTCTAAGAGATTTTAAAACAAAGATCCTTCGACTTCGTCTCAGGATGACAAGCATGTAAATAAAAATCCCTTGGTGCTATATCACCAAGGGGATTAGACTATAGGGAGCTAATTTCCTATTAAACCTTCCTCTATTAGAAATTCACGAGCTACATCAACTGGCTCTCTCTTATCTAAATCTACTGCAGCATTGAGTTCAGCCATCTTATTATCATCAATACGACCAGCCAATGAATTTAGAAGATCCTCTAATTCAGGATGCTTTTCTAAGACCTCTCCTCTTATAATGGTCGTTGCATCATAAGGTGGGAAAAATTGTTTATCATCTTCAAGTACTACCAAATCAAAGGCAACTATTCGACCTTCAGTAGCAAAGCCACTTATTACATCTACACTTTCCTCCACAAGCGCCTGGTACATGAGTGAAGGGTCTAGCCCTGTAACCGTATCAAATTCAAAATCATAGTGTTTACTTAAACCTGGATATCCATCAGCCCTTTCTGTAAATACATAGCTTCCTCCAAGTTTCATTTCATGTGCAACCTCAGCCATATCAGATACCGTCTCTAAACCATATTCATTTGCAGTTTCACGAGTGACCATCATAGCATATGTGTTGTTGAATCCATAAGGCTCCATCCATTTTATATTGAATTGCTCATCATACTCTGTACTAGCAATCCTATAAACCTCATCTGGATCAGGAATTGGATCCAAACCTAAGTTTATAAGACCTGTCCCAGTATATTCTATATATAGGTCTACTTCATCAGCCTTTATTGCTTCAAAAAGTACAGTCGATGCTAAATTTGTCTGAGTAGTGGTCTTCAAATCTGTATTTTCTTCAATCAATATACTCAACATCTCAGCCATAATATACTGCTCAGTAAAATTTTTCCCTCCAACGACTATTTCCAAATCCTCTTCACTTCCACCACCACAGCCTATCATTGTCAAAAGTATAATGCTTATCAAAAGAATTATAGTAATATTCATCCAGCTCTTTTTCATGATTCTTCCTCCTTTAATTTATAACTATCAGTAATGAGTAAAATGACCCCCTAGCATTTGACATTACCAAGGGGTCGAAGAACTATTTTTCTATCAAGCCTTCTTCTTCTAGAAATTCACGAGCTACATCAGCATAATCTCGCTTATTCAAATCCACTTCACCATTGAGTTCAGCCATTCTAGTATCATCAATACGACCAGCTAACATGTTAAGTATTTCTTCTAATTCAGGATGCTTGTCTAAAACCTCTCCTCTTATAACAGCTGTTGCATCATAGGGTGGAAAAAATTGCTTATCATCCGCAAGAGGCACTAAATCAAAAGCAACTATTCGACCTTCAGTAGCATAGCCACTAATCACATCTACATCTCCAATAACCAATGCTTGATACATGAGTGAAGGTTCCAAACCTTTTACTGTACCAAATTCAAAGCCATAGTGCTCACTTAGACCTTCATATCCATCTGCTCTTTCTATAAATGAAGCATTACATCCAAGGTCCATATCGTGAGCAACCTTGGCCAAATCAGTCACCGTCTCCAAACCGTATTTATCTGCTGTTTCACGAGTGACCATCATAGCATATGTGTTGTTGAATCCATAAGGTTCCATCCATTTTATATTATATTGCTCATCAAATTCCTCTTTTACTATCTCATAGACCTCTACAGGGTCAAATAGGGGTTCCCTGCCCAAGTACATAAGACCTGTCCCAGTATACTCCAGATATAGATCAACCTCATCTGCTTTTATTGCTTCCCATAGAACAATTGATGATAAATTTGTATTAAATTCAATATCCAGGTCTGTGTACTCTTCAACAAGAATCCTAAACATCTCAGCCATGATATGCTGTTCTGTAAAGTTCTTTCCACCAATTACTATCGTATTATCTTCATTGCTACCACCACAACCTACTAAAGCTGTCAATAAGATCATGCATATCAATAATAAAGTAATTATCCTTATCCTCTTCTTTTTCATAAAAACCTCCTCTAATATTCCTTATTTAAGCCCTCTAGGGGTGAGCCTATATTCAACATATCCCAATAGTTTATCTGCTAGAGTCGCTAATAAGGCAGCAGGGATTGCACCAGCTAGTATCATCTCATTACGGTATACTTGAATTCCTATAAAAATCAATTCTCCTAAACCACCCGCTCCTATATAGGCAGCAATCGTTGTAGTTCCAATATTTATTACAGTGGCAATCCTGACTCCTGCCATAATAACTGCCAGAGATTGAGGTAGTTCAACCATGCGTAGTATTTGAAAATTGGTCATTCCCATGCCTCTACCTGCATCAATCAAAGATGGTGACACTTCGTTGATACCAGTATATGTATTCTTTATTATTGGTAGCAATGCATAAAGAAAGAGTACCAAGATGGCAGTCTTCTTACCTATACCTAGAAATGGTATAAGAAGACCAAAAAAAGCAAGACTAGGGATTGTTTGAAATATATTTGCGACTGCCAATATAGGATTAGCTAATTTTTTGTAACGAGTTATGAGAATTCCTACTGGAACACCTATGACTATAGCTGAAATTACTGCCGTTCCCGTTATCTGTAGATGCTCTACTGCCAATAGCATTATCTTGCCAATATTGTTTTGTACATAATTTAGCAATTCCATTTTCTACACTCCTTTCCACAGCATA
>CAZZCQ010000046.1:0-8765 GCA_964652285.1 uncultured Tissierella sp. | reverse complement strand
CCTGCCACCTTCTCCGCCCTTACCCTTTATATCAATTGTTAGCTCTTCTATCTTATCCTTAAGTTTAAGGGCCTCCTCCTTTTCTTTTTGAACCCTATCTTCCTTGTCTTTCGTTTCTACTTCCCATTTTTTTAGATTTGCTGATGTCGCTTCTATTGCTAATTCCTTTGGAAATAAGAAATTTCTTGCATAGCCTGTCTTAGAATTTACCAAATCTCCCTTTTTTCCTAATCCTTTTACATCCTTTAATAGAATTATCTTCATCATAGCTCACCTTCCTTTAAATATTCTTCGATAGTATATATCAGTCTTTCTTCTGCTTCATCCATTGTAAGGCCTGTCAACTGAACTCCTGCACTTGTAAGATGACCCCCACCGCCTAATCTCTCCATTATAATCTGAACGGATATAGTCTCTAATGATCTTCCAGAGATATGAATTCTATCATTTGAGTATGTTAGAACAAAGGAAGCCTCAACACCCTTAATATTTAGAAGTTCATTTGATGATTGAGCTGCTATAAGTAAACCATTTTCTAAATCCCTATCAAGTCTACCTATGGCAATTTTATCATGGACAATCTTGGATGATGCAATGACCTCTGCCCTATATATAAATGTATCATAATCATCTCTAAATAATTGTCTAACTGAAGCTGTATCTGCACCTTCTCTCTTCAACATTGATGCAGCTTCAAAGGTTCTAACGCCTGTTTTATAAGAAAAACCATTGGTGTCTACAGTTATTCCTGCCAATAATGCATCCGCTTCAACCTTAGATAAATTGATATTATCACTCATATACGACAATATCTCTGTGACTAATTCACTAGTTGATGATGCATATGGCTCTAAATATGTCAAAACTGGGTCTTTGACAAATTCAGCTCCTCGCCTGTGATGATCTATAACCACAATCTTTGTGACCAAATCCAACATCTCTGGCGCTTCTGTAAAACTCGGTTTATGATTGTCAACCAATATCATTAAAGAATTCTCATTTATAAGTTCTTCTGCTTGAGTTGATGTAATAATTGAACTAAATAACTTTGGTTCTTCCTCTTTTATTCTATTATAAATACTGTTTATAGATGGGTTTATTTGATTTAATATTATGTTTCCAGTTTTCCCCCTATTATTAACTCCTCTAAGTACACCGACAGCAGAACCTATAGAGTCCATATCTGGATTCTTATGACCCATAATAAAGATATTGTCCGCCTGATCTATTAACTGCCTCAAGGCATGCCCTATAACTCTTGCACGAACTTTGTTTCTCTTCTCTAGGGCTTTAGACTTGCCCCCGTAGAACTCATAGGAGCCTTCTTTGTTAATTACTGCTTGGTCTCCGCCTCTTCCTAAAGCTATATCTATAGCTGCTTTAGCATCAATATGGGATTGATTTAGATTTTCTCCCATGATGGATACACCTATGCTCAATGTAATCGGTATTGTGTTACCAATATTCAATTCTCTAATATCATCTAGAATATCAAATTTTTTCTCTTGGATTTTTCCCAAAGCTTCGTTGTCTATTAAAACCAAATATTTATCATTTTCATATTTTCTAACTAAACCATTATAGTTACTGAAATATTCCGTTATATTTTTATCTATTTCTGCTGTTAATTGAGGCCTATTGATGTCAGGAGTATTGTTCTTTACATCATCATAATTGTCTATATATACCAATGATACTATGGCCCTTTCATCATTGTATAGTTCTTCCAAATCGAAATATTGTGTATAATCTACCCAATATAGTATTATTATCTTATTTATAACACCTGTTGTTTTTCTACTATCTACTAAGTTAGGATATACTAGGTAACTCTTCTTATCATAGATTACTTTTTTAGGTTGATTTCCCTCACTCTTTAATAATTCATCCATTTTAAGCTCAGGTACTATATCATAAATTCTTTCATTTAGGATATCCTCTTCTATAATCATATTTGAAAAAGGAGTATTATACCAAGTAATACTACCCTTCTCATCTAATATCACCAAAGGAAAAGGCATATTGAAGATGGCATGTTTAGCTGCAGTTTCAAATTCCTCTGAGAGAAGTTCTATGTGTTTTCTAACCGTACTATTTTTATCGTTAGTTTCTGCATAAGCGTGATATACTAGATAGGCTAATACGAGCAATGAAATAACACCGAGGACAGGTTGATATATCCATATTATAATAGTCATTATCGCAAGAGCTATTAGATATAATTTATTGTCCAACCAATGGAATAATCTCTTATTATTCATAATAATCCTCCTATTTGGATATATTCGCTTTTACCTTTTTAAAGTCAAATATGATATCCATACCACCTAGTATTGTAATCACAGGTAAAGACTGTGGTGTTAGAAATATAAACATATATGTTATAACCTTCATAAGTCTTTTCATTTGAAATCTCTGTAGAAGATAACTTATTACAGATAAGCCTTGTATAAAAAGTAATCCTCCTACAATTATAATTATATTAATAAATATTGATTCTGCATAAGAAATATTCATCCATCTAATAATAAATGCTGTGATTATCATTACCAATGTGCCTATAGCATAATTATTAGGTAATCTGAATCTAGAAAATTTAACTAGCCCTGATATCTTTATTCCAATCCTTTCTAATCCCCTTGCAGTCAATAAATAATTGATATAAGAAAAAATAAAGATGGACATAATCATGGTTGAAGGAATTATCATCAGAAAAACTTCATAACTAGCCCTTAAAGAATCTCTTTCTTTAAGCAATTCAAATGTTGTCAGCCCAGATTCACTCAATATTTCCATCTGTGCTGATAAAATTTGGCTGATATTCTCTCTCAATTGAGAAATTAAATCGACTCCTTGAATGCTTAATGCCCCGTATATTATCATCATACATGAAAAAAGAACTAGAGCAGAATATATTATTACTTTGATAGCCTGATATTTTTTACGAATCAAATATGTACTTATAGCAATATAAGGTGCATATATCAAAAAAAGTGCAATACTAGTGAAAGGGTCTAATATAATTCCTATTGTTAATAAAGAAGCAATTAAACTCAATATAGCTGATTTTAAATTACTTTTTACTCCATAGATTATAAATGGTACAGGTACAATGAACAATATGGCTGAGAAAAAATTCATAGAAAAGTAAATAACTATACTCATGACAATCGCTAAAATAACACTCTCTTGAGATTCTAATTTTGTCTTGTAATTATTCATATCCTCACCTCGATTTGCTCCTTATATCTATATGGTCTAGAAGCTGACTCAAATCTCCATACCATCTTTCAATCTTATGCTCTTCTATCAAATTCAATCTAATATTCTCCTGTAAATTTAAATCTATATCCTCATAGCTAATTCCCAATCTCCTTGCTAACACATAGGATTCCATAATTATATTTGAGATAGTATCTTCTATATTATCCTTACTATTCTCTTCAGAATCAACGAATATTCTATGTAAATATGCAATATTTGTAAGTAACTCTGATTTTAACCATTCAACTGTCTTCATATTCTTAACAATATCTATGTCCTTATTATTCAATTTATCCCCCACCTTTACCTTTATCTACTAATATTTATAAAGCAATTTTTGTTAAAGGTCTTATTAAAATAATACAGAGTTAAGCTTAATAAGTCAAATAAAAAAGAGAGGTTAGTCCTCTCTTATTCTGCGCTATATGGAAGCAATGCTACTTGTCTAGCTCTTTTAATTGCAGTAGTTACTTCTCTTTGATGTTTTGAACAATTTCCTGAAATTCTTCTTGGTAAAATCTTACCTCGATCAGTTATATATTTTTTAAGTTTATTAATATCCTTATAATCTATATGATCTACTTTATCTGCACAGAAACTACAAATTCTCTTTCTTGGCTTAAATCTTCTTTGCATCTTTTCCCCTCCTCCTAGAATGGAATATCATCATTGTCAGTAGGATGGAATCCATCTATGCCAGGGAAATCACTATCTTGAGATTCACTAAATCCTGAATCCCTATTAGTTTTATCTCCCCATTCTAAAAATTCAACATTATTAGCTACTACATCAGTGGTAAATACTCGTTTTCCATCTTTATCATCATAAGAACCTGTTTGAATTCTGCCTTGCACAGCTACTAGTCTTCCCTTTGATAAATAGTTGGCACAATTCTCAGCAGTCCTACCCCAAACCACTATTCTAATAAAATCAGCTGTTGGTTGATTTCTTGATTCCATCTCTTGTTTTTTTTCTTTGGATAGTTGTCTATCTATTGCTAAAGTAAATCTTGATACTGCATTTCCATTAGGGATATATCTCAAATCAGGATCCCCAACTAATCTACCTACTAATACAACATTATTCATTTCTTCACCGTCCTTAGATTATTCTTCTTCTCTAATGATCATGTGTCTCATAATGATGTCGCTAATTTTGGATACCCTATCTAATTCATTAACAACTTCAGGAGTACCCTCAAAGTTAATCAATACATAGTACCCTTCACCTATATCATTTATTAGATATGCAAGCTTTCTAATTCCCCATTCATCAAGATTTAAAATGGAACCATCTGCTTCGATGATACCTTTAAGTCTATCTAAAACCTGATTTCTCTTTTCTTCCTCTGTATCAGGTAAAAAGATAAACATAGCTTCATATTTCCTCATCACATTCACCTCCTTGTGGACTATCGGCTCTATTCAATAGATAGAGCAAGGATTTTAATACCAAGACATTATATCATTAAAGGGAATTTTATACAAGAAAAATTATAACTACCATTTATGCCACAAATTCTGCAGTTTCGATTAACTTCATATAAGATAAATTATGCGTGGTAATGGTAATATCGGCCAAAGGCTAAAGCATTCTTGCGCTTCAAGATTTGATACCTTATACAGCTCATTCAAAAATAGGACAATCAATGGAACGCTCCGCTAAAAACCCTGATTGCCTAACGATTTTTGATTTCGCTGTAAGGTATAACAACTCTTTCAGATGCAATCATACACTTTAGCCATTTTGCCTGCATACACCAACATAGCCTTTAATAAGACATGTTTATAATGTTAAGCGATGACTTATGAGAGATTCGTCAAAATATCCGACTAAAGGAGAAAATTGATAGGTCTACACTGTTTGAGCGAAGCGAGTTTGCAGACCTATTTTCGACTGTGTCGTGATATTTAAGAATCTTGAATGGAAGAGCGGACATTATAAATATGTCTGTAACAACAAAGCCATTACGACGCATAAATATACAACTACGACAAGCTAGTTTGCTTTATTTTACACAGTTTTAACATAAAGTATATATTAGATTTTACATGACAATGCTATCATTGACTATGTAATAAATAATTGTATTGAAAGGGAGATAAAATGAAAAAAATATTAAGTTTAGCTTTAGTTCTTATATTACTATTCTCATTTGCAGTTGGATGTTCTTCAGATAATGATAATGGAAATGAAACACCTCCACCAACAGATAATGAACCCGCTTTTGATACTTCAGAAACAATCAATGTAGTAAGTAGAGAAGATGGATCAGGAACAAGGGGGGCTTTTGTTGAAATAGTTGGAGTAGAAGATGCTGATGGAAATGATGCAACTTACCTATTGCTCCTATTATTCTAAATATAAGATAAATATTGCCTGTGACAAAAAGTTTGCTTAATAGTTTATTATCTAAAATAACTTTCGGTTTTAGTGTTTTTGCAATTATTGACATTATAGCGGAAATTAGAATAACTAAAGTTACTAAAATAGATGCTATGGGACTTACAAAATTTGCTAGCCATTCTGAAAATATACCAATCGGGACATTTATTTCTTCTTTATAAGGCAAAGGAAATAGAAATATAAATACACCAATTAAAGACGGTATAAGAAATTTTAAAATACTCTTACGATCCAATTCTCTTAATTTAAAATCATTATCCATTTATAACCCTCCTCTACTTCCTAGAATTACTAATTCAAAAATTTAATAATAAATTTCTACACCTAAAATATATATATTAATTCATATAGTGAAGTTAATATGACCTTCTATTATTATTTGATTAATAATATTGATTATACTCCCTATAGATATTTGCATTAAGTTTTAAATATTTATTATACCAGACCTCTATCCTATATTGGCAAAGGTCTGGTATTATAATGATATTATTACTCACGAACTAGTGGGAATGTCATACAGTGTGGCCCACCACCAGCTTTAAGAAGCTCTACTAAATCAACCTCAACAAGTTCTAATCCTAAAGCTTTCATTTTTTCGTTGACCGATTTGTTATTCTTAACTACCATTACTTTATCATTTCCAAGAGCTTGTACATTACATCCATGCCTAAAAACAAGTTCACTAGGAACATCTATAAGTGTGAATCCACGTTTCTTTAGCATCCTTAAGAATGTATAAGGAAGCTGTTCAGTAGCTGCAAGAGCAACCTTATCTGCTACTATGTTAAAACACATATCAAGATGTAAATTTTCTGGTGGGCATTCCACACCAATTACATTATAACCGAACTTTTCCATCTGCTCACGAATATTGGCTATAGCTTGCCAATTTGTCCTATCAACTACACCAATTGCTAAAGTATATTCATCAAGGAACCAAAAATCGCCACCTTCAAAGTTGCCAGCACTACATCTTGCAATAACAGGAACTCCTATTTCTTTAAGCTTAGCTTCATAAATAGCAGATTCACTTCTACGAACTGGTTCACGGAAATGTCCCATAATAACACCTTCACCTACACAACCGCCAAAATCTCTTGCAAAAACCATTAATGGTTCATTTGGATCAGGCTCTACTTCGACGACTTCTACCCCATTACTTCGATATGCATCAACAAATTCAGCATGTTCACGAAGTGCAGCTTCACGATTAGAATCATGCTCTCCTTTTTTTATCCATTCTCTGGATATCTCATTCACAGGTTGTAGTTGTAAATATTTTGGAGAGCAAACCATAACCTTTTTAAGTACTCCTGTTGCATTCCTTACAAACATTATTCTACCTCCTATATATTTTATTATATTTGTAAACTTATCTATTAACTTATTGCTATATTTGAGTAAAGTGAATGCTTATAACTCCATTGTCTCTATTGATTCACCTAATATCTTACGTCTTTGTTCTTCTGTATCTATAGTTTTATCCCGGAACTGATACAAGACAACTCCAAGCAAGAACAAAGCAACTGTTAAAATATATTCACTAGGCCAGACTATTGACCCAGGACTACCTGGCCATAATACTGCTGCGATGATAAATATATTAAATAATGTTCCTACAACCATTGTAATTTTATTTCCTGGCATAATTACTGGTCGCTCAAGATTAGGAAACTTCTTTCTCATAACAATAACTGAGAAGAAAGTCATAATCCACATAGTTATAGTTGCTACAGCGGTAACATCTACAAGCGGTATAAATGCACTTGATCCAATAAAAGGAGTGATTACAGCAAAGAGCCCTATAAACAAAATACAATTAATTGGTGCTTTGTTATTTGACAACTTCTTGAAGAAAGGATTTATAAGCCCAACATCTGCTAAACCATACATCATCCTTGTAGCACCATATAATGTGGCATTTGAGACTCCTATAACACCTACAAGAGCTGCAATTAGAAGCATTTTCCCAAATATAGGTGTACCTGTTGCCATTACAATTGCATCTGCAAATGGAGTCACTCTTTCCATAGCTTCTGGCCAAGGCAATAGCCCAGATGTAACAATAACAACCATGATATTTAAAAAGACACACACTATTAAACAAATAACAAGAGCTGAAGCAACTTTCTTTCGCCCAATATCGCTCCTTGCTTCTCCAGCACTTTTAGCAACCGTTTCCCAACCAGCTATTGTAAATGTAAGAATTGCTAGAAGTGATATTGAACCCTCTGTCCAACTCATAGTTTGAGGAATAGCTAGATTAGCAGTATCCATTTTTCCTAATCCAATGGCAATACCAAGAACAACAAGTACAATTATTATACTAGTGAATATTTTTGAAATATTTGCAGAGAAATTTCCACCTTTTAGTTGAACTGCTATTACAAATAGTGCAACTGCAAGTCCAAATAGTATTGATGGAATCGTAATAGGAGAACCCCCAATCTCATAAAGGACTGCTGCATTATCAAGCGATGGAAATAAAGCGCGCATAATTTTCATAATTGCTAGAGTTTCCCAACATACAATAATTCCATTCATCAATATTCCTGCCCACGCTGCCATAAATCCACCAAATTTACCAAAAGCCATATATGAAAAAACTAGCTCACCACCAGAAAGTGGAAACATAGCAATAGCTTCTAGATAGGAGAATGCTAGTGGTAATTCAACAATCAAGCATAGCACAAGTGCTATTACTACATTCCAAGGACCACCAGCTCTGGAAAGCCAACTAGGTGTGAGAAGTAGCCAACTTGTCCCAAACATACAACCTATTCCTAATGTTATCAATCCAAAATAAGTAATAGATCTGTCCATTTTGTTACCTTGTATATCTGCATTTGCTTTTGACATTCTTTATCATCTCCTTCAAAATATTTCAGTACTTAACATACTGAGTTCTAATTAAAGTATCATTATAAAAGGTAAACTTTGAAATCGTTATCATTTAACCAAAACTAGAATTATACATACTATAAAATGTAGCTTTAATAACAGTGATAGGATACTCAAAATTACTTTTCAACAAAAGTTTACCTTTTATAATTATGTTGAATAACTAAAACAATAATCCAAATTATAAAGCC
>CAZZCQ010000045.1:0-8829 GCA_964652285.1 uncultured Tissierella sp. | reverse complement strand
GAAGCTTTAATCTTTTTAAGATGTGATATAATTTAATCTACATTAATTAATGATGGAGGCAGGGCAAGTATGAACTATAAAATAGAAATAAAGGACAATATTCGATATATAATAGTGCCAAGATTAAAAGAATTAGGACTAAGACATTGTTTTACAACTGGAGATATGGATATAGGTATTGTAACCAATGATTCATCTGAGGAAGTATCTAAAAATATAAAGAAGATACTAGAATTCCTAGATGTTTCTCCCTTGGTCTTATATAGCACCTACCAGACTCATTCAAAGAATATCCAAGTCATAGATAGTCTGGAACAAGGGATAGAATATGAATTTGGAAGGTTCTTTCCTGAGACAGATGGTTTAATCACAGATAGGTCTAATATTGCAACCATCACAAGATTTGCAGATTGCACACCAATAGTATTATTTGACAAAAACAAAAAGGCTTTTGCAAATATTCACTCAGGCTGGAAAGGAACATTGGAGAGGATTGGAGAAAATGGGGTAAAGATACTAAAGGAGAGATATAATACTAATCCTAAGGATATAGTAGCAGTCATAGGACCTACCATAGGAAGGCGTGACTTTGAAGTTGATGATGATGTAGCAGATCTCTTTATAGAGGAATTTGGATACATGGATAATGTCATCACCAAGAGAGATGATATCAAGTCCCTTATAGACTTGCAGACTATCAACAGGAACATGCTACTTGAGAATGGATTGTTGATAAAAAACATAGAGATAATCAATCTATCCACAGTAGCTTGCAATTTCCTTCATTCTTTTAGGAGAGATAAGGATGGATTTGGATTGATGGGCTCTATTGCAATATTATCTTAGTAGATGAAGAAAAAATATTATTAAGAAAGGAAGGATAAAATGAAAATAAGATTTAGTAAGCCAATAGCATTTTGATACTATCTGCAATACTCATTACAACTGTTTTTACATTTAGTCAAACAGCTCACGCTGTACCATCAGGGACTAGGATGTCAGCATTAGAAGCGAGGCAAACTGTCATCGAAAGATTTGGTGGTATTATTCAGAAGATTGAATACACCTATGACGAAGAAGATCCTCTTTATAAAGGAGAGGCATTGAAGAAAGATGCAAGAGTCGTTTTTGAACTAAATGCTCGTACTGGAGATTTTTAAAAATGGGATATAGGTGATGACAATAGCTGGGACGACTTCTCCCATGCATTAGATAAACTGATTACCATAGATGAAGCAGCAAAGAGTGTCATCAGTAAGTCAGGAAAATCAAACACATTTGTACAAAAGATTGACTTTCTGTGGGATGATTCAGAACCATTATACCAGGGGGAGGCCTTTAACCTAGATGTAAAATACAGTTTTGAGATAGATGCCTATACAGGAAGCTTTGAGAAATTTGACCGCAGCACAGGAGACGAAACTTGGGTTGAAAAGTATAAAAATGTTTTGCCAGATTCTGAAACCTTTTCAGATGTCCCTGTTCACCGTTGGTCATATAATTATCTTGAGAACTTATCAAGACGAGGAATAATAAGTGGACTTGGGGATGGAAAGTTTAGACCTGAAGACAAGATAACAAGAATTGAATTTATAGTGATGATAAATAAAGCCTTAGGTTTGGAAAAAATAGGGGATATGGATTTTGCTGATGTGCCAAAAAGTGTATGGTATTATGATGATGTGGCAAAAGCTGTAGGAGAGGGATATATTAAGGGAGTTGGCGACAACAAGTTTGCGCCAGATAGCCCAATCACCAGACAAGATGCAGCAACAGCTATAGGAAGAGCATTTAGGATAAAAGAATCAGAGAAAGGTGCAAATTTCTCAGATTTTAATACGATTAGAGTATATGCACTAGGATTTGTGAATGCTGCAGCGGAAAAAGGATATATTAATGGCTATCCAGATGGAACATTTAAACCATTTAACACCTTAAGCAGAGAAGAAGCAGCAACAATCATATTCAAAATAATAACAGATTAAAATCTGCGACAAGGGGACGGTTCTCCTGCCGCTTATAATTTCTAATGGGGTTAATCAATCATGAAAGATAAAGATAAACTGGGCTGTCTAATAATTCATGGATTTGGCGGAGGTATTTATGAAATCAAATCCCTAGAAGATCATTTAAAAGAACATGGCTATATTACTTCATGTCCTATATTGAAAGGTCATACAGGCAATGGAAAAGACATGAAAAGTGCCAACTATGAAGATTGGATAGCATCTGCAGAGGAAGAGCTAATTATCTTGATGGAAGAAACAGACAATATTGCAATTATTGGGTTCTCCATGGGTGGCTTGATTGCAGTGAATCTAGCATCTAAATACGATATCAAAGCTATAGTAACCATAAATACACCTATTTATTATTGGAATCTTAAGAGGGTAGGTTTAAATATTTATGATGACTTTAGAAAGAAACAATTGAGTAATTTAAAGAGATATATCAATGCAAAAAAAGCCTCACCTATGATCTCTATGATTAATTTTTTAAAACTGCTGAATACCACAAAACTAAAGTTACCTAAGATAGATTGCTCCTTCTTAGTAATACAGACTAAAGATGATGATACTTCAAGATTAAAAAGCTCTGACTATATATATGATAATATTAACTCAAAAGACAAGAATATAATCTTGTATGAAGAAGGCGGGCATACAGTTTTAGTCAATCAGCATAAGGATAAGGTTATAAAAGATGTAGAAGAGTTTATTGGAAAAATAGATGAAAGAATTATCTAATACATTGTTTGTCATTTCGCCAAGTATTGCACTATTCTATCACAGTCTTAGATAGAATTTCTCGATCGGTTTGCTTAACCATTTCAAAATTTGGAGCGATTATATACATTAAAATAGTCACATCATATTCAGGGAAATATCTTGATAGGGATTAATTAATAGAATATGGAGGGATATTTATGCGAGTAATTATTATAGGAGCTGTTGCAGCAGGAACATCAGCGGCTACAGAGATACGAAGAAACCATAAGGATGCAGAAATAATAATATACGAAAAGGACAAATATATTTCATATGTAGGATGTGGAATGCCCTACTATATTAGTGATGAAGTTGATGATTTTTATGGACTTGTTCCAAGAGATCCCGAAGTTTTTAAGGAAAAACAGAATATTGATATTTTCATCCAGCATGAGGTCCTATCAATAAATTCAAATGACAAAAATCTTACAGTTAAAAATACTGTCACAAATCAAGTCTTTCAAGACTCATATGATAAGTTGATAATAGCTAGTGGAGCTTTAGTAAAGGTGCCTAAGATAAAAGGAGTGGATCAAAGTAATGTATTTGTATTAAGAAATATCAATCATATGAATGAAATTAAGGCATTTATTGAAAGGGAAAAACCACAAAAAGCTGCAATCATAGGAAGTGGCTCTATAGGAATGGAAATGGCTGAAAGCTTTAAAAACCTGGGTATGGAAGTTCACTTGATTGCTAGAACATCAATTTCAAAAGGTTTAGGTAAGGATTTGATTACAATCATTGAGGAAAACTTAAGAGAAAATGATATCAATGTGTATACCAATACATCTATTGAGGAAATAAATGAAAAGGGTCTTGTCTTAGGAGATGGTAGTAGTATTGACGCTGATATAGTATTAGTTGCAACAGGTGTAGGGCCAAATGTTAAACTTGCTAAAGAAGCAGGAGTGGAACTTGGAGAGAGTGGTGCTATAAAAGTTGATAAGCATATGCAGACTAACATAAGGGATATTTATAGCTGCGGAGACTGTATTGAAGTATACAATACAATAACTGGTGATAAAATGTATAGACCTCTTGGCACCACAGCCAGTAAAACAGGAATAATAGCAGGTAGCAATATTAGTGGCAAAGAAGTTGAATTTAAGGGGGTTTTAGGTACTGGAATTTATAGAATATTTGATATAACTGTTGGACAAACAGGATTAAGCGAGGAAGAGGCAAAGAAACAGGGATTTGATGTTCTTGCTGTGACCAGCCATAGTTTAAATAAACCCGACTTTATGGGAGGCAAACCAATCATTATTGAAATCATTGCTGATAAAGAAGATGGAAGATTATTAGGGGCTCAGTTAGTAGGCTATGAAGGTGTAGATAAAAGGCTTGATACATTGGTAGCAGCAATCACATTAAATGGGAAAGCAGAAGATTTGATGTTTATGGACCTTGCTTACTCACCTCCGTATTCTAGTGTTAGAGATCCGATTTATTATGCAGCGGTTAAATTAAGAGTAGCTTTAGAAAAATAAGGAGTATTTAAGGCATAAGATAATCTTTAAAGGAATTGCAAGGCTTCCAGCATGAAAAAGGACTAGGTTCTATATACAACTTAGTTCTTCTTTATATTAGAATTAATAGACAAATGGAAGCTTTTAAAACCCATGAATCCAGAATAAACAAATTATTATCAATCTTTCCACATTGACAATGGTTTAGTGCAGCGATATAATAAAGCAAATCGGAATATAATCTTAAATTAAAAAGGGGGTAACAAAATGAAGTTAAGAAGGTTTTCATTATTAATGATGAGTGTGATATTAGTATTTGGTTTATTAGCTGGACGCTCACAGGATACGCCTGCTGGGCCTGATAATGGTGATGGGACTAGTGAGCCAGGAGATACTACAGAAGTTATCAAGATTGGTGTATTTGAACCTATGACTGGTGCTAGTGCTGCTGGTGGAGAGATGACTGTAGAAGGCATTGAATTAGCCCATAATAAGGTTAATGAAGTGCTAGGTATGGAAGTCCAACTAGTTATTGTTGACAACAAAACTGATAAGGTAGAGGCTGCAAATGCTGTTTCTAAACTAATTGACCAAGATGAAGTCGTAGCTATTATTGGTTCTTATGGTAGCTCATTATCTATGGCTGCTGGAGACATTGTTAAAAATGCTCAAGTACCAGCTGTTGGTTGCTCACCAACAAATCCATTAGTTACTCTTAATAATGATTATTATTTTAGAGTTTGTTTTATAGATCCTTTCCAAGGAACTGTAATGGCTAATTACGCCTTCAATGACTTAGGTGCTAAAACTGCAGCTATTATTCAAGACGTACAAAATGACTATTCAGTAGGACTTTCAAATTACTTTGCGCAAGCTTTCAAGGAATTAACTGGTGATGAAAATTCTATAGTTGTTACTACATCATATAATGCTGGAGACCAAGATTTTACAGCTCAACTTACTAGTATTAAAGAATTTAATCCAGATGTAATATTTGCTCCTGGTAACCCTGGAGAATCAGCATTACTTATTAGCCAAGCTAGAGACTTAGGTATAGAATCAGGGTTTTTAGGTGGAGATACTTGGGAAGCTCCTGAATTCTTATCAATAGGTGGGGCAGCTGTAGAAGGTGCTTCATTCTCAAGTCACTTTACATCTGAAGCTCCAGTAAATGATGTATCGGATGTTTTCTTAAGCGAATATGAGGCAGAATATAATCAAAATGCTAATGCATTTGCTGCCTTAGGATATGATGCTTATATGGTAATAATTGATGCCATTGAGAGAGCAGGTTCAGCTGATTCTAATGCTATAAGGGATGCTTTAGCAGAAACAGAAGGTTTTGTAGGAGCTACAGGAACTATAACACTTGATGAAAACGGTGATGCTGTTAAATCAGCAGTTATCAATCAAGTTCAAGACGCGACTTTTGTATATTTGGTAACTGTAGAACCATATTAAAGTGAAGAATTTCCCCGGGATTCTTCAGGGCAAGGGAAGAATCTCGGGTCTAGGTTTTACTCTTCACTTATTAGACAGGAGGAATGAATATGAGCATTCAAGAATTCCTACAGCACCTGGTAAATGGTGCATCTCTAGGTAGTCTTTATGCCTTATTAGCAATAGGATACACCCTGGTCTACGGTATATTGAGATTAATAAATTTTGCCCATGGCGAAATTTTTATGTTGGGGGCATATATAACCTATTACGGGTTAACACTTACTTCTTTACCTTGGTTTCTAGTTTTTATATTGGCTTCCATCTTTACAGGCTTGATAGGAGTTATACTAGAAAGGTTAGCCTATAAGCCACTGAGAAATTCACCTAAGATTACAAATCTAATATCAGCAATTGGGGCCTCCTTCTTATTTCAAAATTTAGCTATTATGCTCTTTAGTGGTAGACCTAAAGCTTTTCCATCACCAGATTTACTAAATGGTGTAATCCTTATTAGAGGAGTATCTGTAAATATCATCTCCTTAATAATACCAGTGGTAACAGTAGTCTTACTTATAATATTGAATACTGTAATTAAAAAAACAAAGACTGGTATGGCTATGAGAGCCTTATCAAAGGATTATGAAGCTGCAAGTTTAATGGGAATCGATATAAATATGATCATATCATTTACATTTTTCGTAGGCTCATTTTTAGCTGCAGTTGGTGGAATCATGTGGTCTATTAAATATCCACAATTACTTCCTGCAATGGGGGTTATGCCTGGTTTAAAATGCTTTATTGCTGCAGTTATAGGTGGTATTGGCAATATAACTGGTGCAGTATTAGGTGGTTTTATATTAGGCTTAGGTGAGATCATGTTAATAGCATTTTTGCCAGATTTGACTGGTTATAGGGATGCTTTTGCATTTATATTATTGATTATAATACTTCTAATAAAGCCAACAGGCTTATTAGGCGAGAAAAAAGCAGAGAAGGTGTAGCCATGGAAAAAAACAAAAAGATTAAAACCTTATTAATCATCATATTGGCTATAATTGTTATAATCATTTTGAATTTAGTATTGGATAATTACAAAGTAAGAATATTAAACCTTTGTTTTATATACATAATTCTAGGACTTAGTATGAACTTAATATATGGATTTACGGGTTTGTTTACCTTAGGTCATGCAGGATTTATGGCGATTGGAGCATATACAGTAGCTATTCTTACAATGACAACAGAGATGAAGCAGATGAGCTATTATATGAAGCCTATGGTACCATTTTTGGAAAACTTAAATGCACCTTTTATTATATCATGATTAGCCTGAGGTTTACTAGCTGCCTTATTTGGCTTTTTGATAGGAGCTCCTGTATTGAAGCTTACCGATGATTATTTGGCAATAGCCACCCTAGGTTTTTCAGAGATTATAAGAATAGTTATAATAAACTTACAAAGTATTACAAATGGAGCCTTGGGGCTTAAGGGGATACCATCAAAGACCAATATAAGCATCGTAGAATTGCTAAATGATAACTTCAATCTTGGTTTGAGATCTAGTATCAATCTATTATGGGCAGGAATTGCAGCTATAGTGACAATAGCCTTTATTTATCTACTTATTCAATCTAGCTATGGTAAAGCATTTAAAGCTATCCGTGAGGACGAAGTAGCGGCTAGAAGTATGGGGATAAATTTATTTAAACACAAGGTCCTAAGTTTTACTATGGGTTCATTCTTTGCTGGAGTAGGGGGAGGGCTCTTGGCTGTATCCTTGGGAACAATAGATCCAACCTTGTTTAAATTCTCCTTAACTTGGAATATTATTTTAATAGTGGTACTTGGAGGTATGGGAAATATAAAAGGTACAGTTATATCTGCCTGTGTAGTAACCGTTGCTATGGAAGCATTGAGATTCTTGGATGGTCCTTTGAATTTAGGATTTATGGTAACAACTGCAATGCCTGGATTCCGGATGGTTGTATTTTCAATAATATTAATGGCTGCTGTAATATTCAAGAGAGAAGATAGTCCTCTAAAATATACCCTTGAGAAAGTGAGGGGAAAGTATGCTAAAAATTAAT
Source organism: uncultured Tissierella sp. (assembly GCA_964652285.1). Lineage (GTDB taxonomy): Bacteria > Bacillota > Clostridia > Tissierellales > Tissierellaceae > JAAYTL01. The sequence continues at coordinate 1,059 of CAZZCQ010000045.1, read as the reverse complement.
AATCTTACAAAGAGATTTGGTGGAGTCATGGCAGTAAATGATTTCACTGCATATATAGATAAGGACGAAATCGTTGGTTTGATTGGACCTAATGGCGCTGGCAAGACAACAGTATTTAATATGGTAACAGGAGTATATCAGCCAACAGAAGGTGATATAATTTTTAGCTCAGATGAGGCCAATTCACAATCAGTAGTCGACTTAAGCCCTGATGAGATAGCAAAGATAGGCATATGTAGGACATTTCAAAATATTAGGCTCTTTAAGCAACTATCTGTAATGGATAATGTATTTGTAGGAAATCACTTAAGACTTGAATCAGGAGTATTGCCTGCAGTCTTTAGAATGCCTAATTATTTAAAAGAAGAGAAGGAAATATATGAGAAATCTAAGTATTTATTGGAAAAGGTTGAATTATATGATTTAAAAGACGAGAAAGCTTATTCTCTACCATATGGTAAACAAAGAAGGCTTGAAATAGCTAGGGCTTTAGCAACTGAACCAAAGCTACTTCTATTAGACGAGCCAGCAGCAGGTATGAATCCTCAAGAAACTAAAGAAATGATAGAGTTTATTGCTAAAATAAAAGATGAATTTAACCTTACTATTTTCTTAATTGAACATCACATGGAAGTTATAATGAGTATTTCTAAAAGGATTTATGTATTAGACCATGGAGCTCTTATTGCAGATGGAGACCCTCATGAGATTCAGAATAATCCTAAAGTTATTGAAGCTTATTTGGGGGTGGATTAAGATGCTAAGTATAGATAATTTACATGTTAGCTATGGTGGAATTAAAGCCTTAAGAGGGATTAATTTAAATATTGAAGAAGGAAAGATAGTAACATTAATTGGATCAAATGGAGCCGGAAAAACATCAACCCTTCGTGCCATCATGAACTTGGTTAAGAAGGAAGAAGGCACTATCAAGTACGATGGTGAGGATTTAACAAATCTTCCTACAAAGGATATAGTCAAAAAAGGAATAACATTATCACCTGAAGGTAGGAGGATATTTACAAATCTAACAGTAGAAGAAAATCTTATTTTAGGTGC
>CAZZCQ010000044.1:0-8857 GCA_964652285.1 uncultured Tissierella sp. | reverse complement strand
AGATATTAGATGAATTAGACTATAAAGGGTCTGCTTATCTTTATGATGAAATAATTAAGACAAGCATTGATAATGATAAATTGATGGATATTAGGGAAAGAGCTATAGATACCGATCCTATATATATAGTATTTACCTCAGGCTCAACAGGTGTACCTAAGGGAGTAGTTGCTTGTCACCGCTCAGTGATTGATTATATAGAAAATCTAACTGAAGTATTAGAAGTGGATGAAAATACCATCTTTGGAAATCAAGTCCCTTTGTACTTCGATGCCTGCCTAAAGGAGTTATATTCAACTATAAAATGTGGGTCAACAACCTATATAATTCCAAAGAGCCATTTTCTTTTTCCAATAAAATTGGTGGAATTTCTTAATGAATACAAAATCAATACGGTATGTTGGGTAGTATCAGCCCTTACTATGATATCTGGGTTCAGGGTATTTCATAAGATTAAACCTGAATATCTACATACAATAGCTTTTGGGAGTGAAGTCTTTCCAATAAGGCAATTCAACATGTGGAGGGAGGCCTTACCTAAGGCTAGATTTATAAATCTATATGGACCAACAGAAGCTACAGGAATGTCCTGTTATTATGAGGTAAATCGTGAATTTGATGAAGATGATGTCATCCCCATAGGACGACCATTTAGAAATACAGATATAATTCTACTGGATGAGAACAACAAGATTCCAGCAAAAGGAGATCTTGGAGAGATATGCATTCGTGGTACATGCCTAACCTTAGGCTACTATAATGCTTTTGATATAACTGACAAGGTCTTTGTACAAAATCCTTTGAATAATTCCTATCATGAATTGATCTATAGGACAGGAGATATTGGCAAGTATAATGAAAATAATGAGTTGATATTTGCTTCAAGAATAGACAACCAAATCAAGCACATGGGTCATCGTATCGAGCTTGGGGAGATAGAAGCAAATGTGAATAAGATAGATGAGATAAGAAGCTCATGCTGTCTATATGATAAAGAAAAAGAGAAGATTGTCTTATTCTATGTTGGAGATGTCAGCATTAAGGATTTAACTATAGATTTAAGAAAAATATTACCTAGATATATGGTACCAAACAAGATTCATCAATTGGATGCCATGCCTTTAACTCCTAATGGGAAGGTAAATAGATTAAAATTAAAAGAGATAGTGACTAATAAGGAGAGATAAAATGGAAGACTTACTAGAGGTATTAGAGGATATGCACCCTGAAGTTGATTTTGAAAGCTGTGATACCTTGATAGACCACAAGATATTGGATTCATTTGATATAGTCACATTAGTAGCTGAGATTGATAGTATATTTGATGTCATGATACCAGCTGAAGAGCTAGTGCCTGAGAATTTCAACTCAGCCAAAGCTATATATAAATTGATAGAAAGGTTATCAGACGATTAATATATAGACACTTGACCTTTAATGTCATCCTGAACTTAGTGAAGGATCTAAGATTCTTCGTCGCAAGCTCCTCAGACCGTAAAATACTACCAATCGAACTTATTCTCTTGGGTATTTCTGACATGAGATGTACATCTATGCACCTTGTTCATAGTCTTACGGCTTCAAATGACAAGTATAATGAGTAATATCCTAATAGGAGGCAATAATGCTTTTTACATCTTATAGTTTTATTATTTTTATTACACTATTATTTATAATATATTACCTAATCCCAAAGAAATACCAATGGGTATTACTGCTAATAGCTAGCTATATCTTCTATAGTTTTGCAGGACTTAGTTTTCTTGCATACATTATCCTGATGACTATCTCAACTTATTTCGTTAGTATCAAGATTGGAAATCTATATGATGAACAATCGAGATATTTGAGTGACAACAAGGCTGAGTTGTCTAAGGCAGAGATTAAGGAGTATAAGTCTACAAACAAAGCAGCAAGATGGAAATGGCTTCTATTTTGCCTGCTATTAAACTTTGGAGTATTAGCATTTGCCAAGTATACCAATTTCACCATAAATAATATAAATTCTATTCTTGATACCATAGGTAGACAAAGACAGTTAGGTTTTTTGGATATTGCCTTACCCATGGGTATCTCTTTTTATACCTTCCAAAGCATGGGCTATATCATAGATGTCTATAGGGGTAGATTTGAACCAGAGAGAAATCCTTTCAAACTTGCATTATTTGTTTCCTTTTTCCCTCAATTGATACAGGGACCTATCAGTAGATTTGACGATTTGTCTCAGACACTATTTGAAGAACATAGTCTAGATGGTAAAAATATTAGCTATGGACTTACAAGAATTCTGTGGGGTTATTTTAAGAAGATGGTGATTGCTGATAGAATGTTGGTAGGGGTAAATGCCATAATACAAAATCCTGACATATATCAAGGGGAATTTGTATTTGTTGGTATGATGTTTTATGCTCTCCAATTGTACGCTGATTTCACAGGGGGTATAGATATCACCATAGGAATAGCAGAGGTAATGGGTATTAGGGTTAAGGAGAACTTTGAACGGCCATATTTTTCAAAGGATATAACTGAATTTTGGAGAAGATGGCACATCACAATGGGGACATGGTTTAGGGATTATCTATTCTATCCAATTTCAGTTTTTAGACCAATGCTCAACTTTTCCAAATTTGCAAGGAAGACCTTTGGAAATAAGATAGGAAAAAAACTACCAGTATACATATCTACTTTAATCGTCTGGTTTACTACGGGTTTATGGCATGGTGCAAGTTGGAACTTCATAGTATGGGGTCTTAGCAACGGGATTGTCATACTAATTTCTCAAGAATTGACACCATTTTATAATTGGTTTCATAGTAAATTTAATGTGAGGGATAGATCTTTATTTAGACTGTTCCAGGTAATTCGTACATTATTGTTGATTAGTGCAATCAGATTATTTGATTTATATAGGGATGTACCTATGACCTTTAGGATGTTTGGGACTATGTTTACTGATTTTAATCTAGAGGAATTGCTCAATGGTTCACTACTAAATCTTGGATTGAACATAGCTGATTATGTAATTCTCTTGATTGGTCTAGTTATTCTAACCACAGTTAGCCTAATCCAAAGAAGTGGAAGTGTAAGAGACAAGCTTTATCAGAAACCAACTGTTCTTAGATATGGTGTCTATTACGCTTTAGTGATTTCTATCCTTGTCTTTGGAGCTTACGGAGTGGGTTATGATGCTAGTCAGTTTATATATAATCAGTTTTAGGAGGTTACCATGATGGAAAGTATGAATAAAAGCAAAAGCAAAAATAGGATTGTCCATTATATATTATTTGTATTAATACTATTGATTAGCCTCTATTTATTACAAAGATTATTAATTCCAAAATTTGTCCATGGGATAGTAGAAGGTTCATTGATAGAGGAATATTACGATGAAGAGGTAAAGGACCATGATATAATATTCATTGGTGACTGTGAAGTATATGAGAGTTTCTCTCCTATTACACTTTGGGAGTATTATGGTATAACAAGTTATATAAGAGGCAGTGCTCAGCAGTTGATTTGGCAATCATACTATCTATTGGAAGAGACATTAAAGTATGAAATACCAGATATCGCAGTCTTTAATGTACTATCCATGAAATATGATGAACCACAAAATGAAGCCTATAATCGTATGTCCCTAGACGGTATGAAGATGTCCTCTTCAAAGATAGATTCTATCATCGCATCTATGATGGAAGAGGAGAGTATGATAGATTATCTAGTGCCTTTATTTAGGTATCATTCAAGATGGAGTGAACTTGAAGAGGATGATTTTAAGTATATGTTCTATAAAGATCAACTATTTCATAATGGCTACTATATGAGAGCAGATATTAGGCCTGTAACATCCATTCCAAAAGCAAAAAGATTAGCAGATTACGAATTTGGAGAAAACTCCTATTATTATTTGGATTTAATGGTAGAATTGTGTAAAGAGAATGGTATTGATTTTGTCTTGATCAAGGTACCTAGTCTTTATCCCCATTGGTACGATGAATGGGACCAACAGATGATAGAATATGCAGAAAAACATGATTTATTGTATATTAACTACCTTGATTTAGTCGATGAGGTTGGTATAGATTTTGACCTTGATACCTATGATGCAGGTTTACATCTCAATGTATATGGTGCAGAAAAATTATCAAATCATTTTGGAAGAATTATGGTTGAGAATTTTAATTTAGAAGATAGAAGAGTAGATGAAGAATTATGCGAAATATGGGATGAGAAAATAGAATTCTATAACTCTATGAAGGAAAGACAGCTTCAAGAATTAGAGGAATTTGGATATATAAAGGGTCTTGGAAATAATCCAAGATAGAAAGGAGATAGAAACTATGAAGAAAATATTTTTATTATTTCTTATAGCTATATTATTAGTAGGGTGTGGTAACGAAGGTAGCCCTCCAAAGGACTCCAATCCAAAGTCCGCAAATAATATAGTAGATGATGCAAGTGATGATGTGGATGAAGACGAAGAGGGAATTGAGGCATATGTTTTTGAAACAAAAGGCGTAGAGATAGCTATGAATGCTCAAGTTGCACCAATAATTGAAAGCCTAGGGGAGTATAAAGAGTTTTTTGAAGCAGAGAGTTGTGCCTTCCAAGGAATGGAAAAGACCTATACCTATGATGGCTTCGATTTATATACATATGAAATAGATGGTGTAGATAGTGTAGCTTCCATATCATTCTTGGATGATAGCGTAAAGACCCAAGAGGGTATATATCTTTATTCAAGTTTAGATGATATGATTGATGCTTATGGAGATGATTATGAAGAAAGCCTAGGATTGTATACATATGTCCAAGGGGATTCAGAACTCGCCTTTTTAGTCGATAACGATGAAGTAGTATCCATAGAATATATAGCTGTAACGGAGTAAGGGTAGGAGATAAGAATATTGGTGTTTATATGCGACAAGGGGACGGTTCTCACTGTCGCATTTCTCCTTACTTGTCTTTTATGCATTAGTAGGATAAAATATTATATATTAAATCTTATGTAAAGGTGGTTTTAAAATGAACGAATACATTCCAAATAGACAAGAAGCATATGAGTTGTTGACAGAATATATTCAAGATCCATCACTGCTTAGCCATTCTCTTATGGTAGAGTCTGTTATGAGGCATTTTGCAGAGCTTTACGGAGAAGATGTGGAGAAATGGGGGGTAATAGGTCTAATTCATGATTTGGATTTTGAGAAATATCCAGAAAAACACTGTAAAATGACAGAGAAGATTTTAAGGGAAAACAATTGGCCTGAAGACTATATTAGAGGCGTACTTAGTCATGGATGGGGATTAGCAACAGATGTAGAACCATTTCATCAGATGGAAAAGGTTATCTATACTATTGATGAGCTAACTGGACTAATATATGCAACTGCTATCATGCGTCCAAGCAATAGCCTTTATGATTTAACAGTAAAATCAGTAAGGAAAAAATTTAAACAAGCCTCCTTTGCAGCTGGAGTAAGTAGAGATGTAATATCAAATGGTGCAGAGTTAATGGGTATGGATTTGGCTAAAGTAATAGAGGAGACTATTGAAGGGATGAAACCAGTATCCCAAGAGATTGGACTTAATGGGGAATTGGATTAAAATTGATATGGGAAGATTATTTCTTAGATTAATTGGTAAAAATAGAATATCTATTACAAAATATGAGGGTGAATAAGATGAAGCTAAATTTTGAGTCAATAATAAATAGTTTAAATGCCAAAGCCCATTCAATTTACTATGACAATGAAAGATTGAAGAAATTAATAACTGATGGTAAGAAGTTATTAATGGAAAATAAGGCCTTTTCTGAAGTGATTGATGATGTAAGAGTATCTATTGACTTAATCAAACAATACATAAAAGGCGAATATCAATCAATATCAAAAGGGAATCTAATACTCATAATTGTTGGTTTTATATATTTAGTTCATCCCTTAGACATTATTCCAGATTTTCTATTGGGAGGATTTATAGACGATGCTGCAGTCTTTGCCTATATCTTAAAAGCAATTCAACATGAATTAGATGCATATAGAGAGTGGAAAGTAGAGAAAGCATTCGATGATGAAGATATTATAGATGAAGAGGAATAAAGTGCAACAAGAGGGGGTATTATGGAAAATTCATATAGGTTTTATAATAATAAGGATTGTATATATTTACCCTGCCACGATGTAAAAAATGTGGACGAGTTCAATTGTATGTTTTGTTATTGTCCCCTATATTTCTTAGAGGATTGTGGTGGGAATTATGTAGACAGATGTGGTATAAAGGACTGCTCAAATTGCTTGATACCTCACAAATTTAGTGGATATGATTATATAAATAATAAGATAATGAAAATAAATGAAAAAAGAGTAGAAGAGAGACTTGAAAGAGAGGACTAAGATTGCAGTATATAGGAGAAATTGCAGCTTTGACAACAGCATTTATGTGGACAATCATGGGAGTACTATTCACATCAGCGGGAAATAGAGTAGGCTCTTTAGCTGTTAACTTTATAAGGCTGATATCAGGCTTTATAATGCTAAGCATATTTACATATTTTTATCGAACTTATCTATTGCCTATAGATGCTACATTTTATAATTGGAAATGGTTGGGAATTTCGGGTCTTATAGGATTCTTTTTTGCAGATTTATTTTTATTCCAAGCATACTTAGAAATAGGTACAAGAATAACCATGCTGATTTTGGCAACAGGTCCACCTATAACTGCAATCCTAGGATACTTATTCTTGGATGAAAAGTTATCTGCTATCGGATTATTAGGTATGCTAATAACTATAAGTGGTATAGCTATAGTTATACTTAGCAAAAATGATGATGAAGGAAAATTAAAAGTCAATCATTCTATCAAAGGAATTACATATGCATTCCTAGCAGCTGTGGGGAATTCAGTGGGTATGATATTTAGCAAAATTGGCATGGGGGACTATAGCCCATTTGCTGCAACCCAAATCAGAATAATTACAGGGTTTATTGGCTTTCTCATATTATTCGCTATATCAAACAAATGGCATCTTCTAAAGAATGCTAAATCAGACAAGCAAGCTATGAAATATATAATCATTGGATCAATTTTTGGACCGTTCTTGGGTGTTTCATTGCAGCTTTATTCACTTCAACATACCACTGCAGCTATTTCATCTACAATAACATCAATAATGCCTGTAACTATACTTCCCTTTTCAGTATTGATTTTCAAAGAAAAATTGAGAGTAAAAGAGGTAGTAGGAGCTGTTGTATCAGTTATTGGGGTGGCTATTTTGTTTCTAGTTTGAGATTTTATTTGAGTTTATAATGATATATTAGGGTATATATAATTAGTATATTTTTCTTAGGAAGAGAGGACATATTATGACTATAGGAAAGACAATTAACCAGCATAACAAAGATTGCACCCCTTATATAGGAAGGCTAGTCAACCATTTACCTATGAGTCAATTAGCAATCTATAATATGACTAAAGATGTAAAAAAGGTGAATAGTTTTACAAAGGACTTTATAGAAAGAACTAATATTGACAAAATCCGATATGTCTATCCTGCCATAAATGCAATTGAGGATGCCAAGGGTAATAGAGGTCTATATGAACCATGCTTAGATATAGTAAGTGGAGAACTAGATAGAGAGAATCTTGATAATTATGTCAATGATATATTAAATAAATATATATTTGGTTTATCATCAGGTTTATTTCATACTAGTATTAGATTGGCTTATGCTATTGAAGGCAATAGGATTGATATGAGCCTAATCTCTGAAGTAGAAAGGGCATTAGCTTATTATATTACTGCATATAGAGAATCCAAAATATTCACTAGGAAGATTCAAGGGTCCAAGATAAAGGAAGAAATGAAAAAATTATCTAATTCTGCATTTGTCAAGGAACAGCTACAGGGGAAAGAAAGTCTTGGGAAGATGATTAGGAATATGTATGAAGAAGAGGCTTTCATGGACTCAGGTTTTATCATTAAAGGAGATTCTGAGGATAAGGTAGGGGCTCTACTTGATTTATTAATTCCAGCATATTATTTCTCGGGAAATATTGTTACCCTACATTGCATAACAGGGCTTCATGCAATAATAGTTTTAAAAGACTATTTTGATGATTACTCATTGGCCTTAGATATATTGACTACGAGTATTATAGTTCATCTTTTGACTATTGGGCCCATTGATTATGATGTTGAAATGGAGGACTTTGATCATATTTCTTGGGATGTTATACTCAAGGTTGCTCCAGAAAAACAAGATGTGCATGCAATAAAATTAGCATATACTTGTCATGAACTATATAAATTATATGATAATAAAGGTTTAAGTGGGATTGCTATAAAAAGAATAAGAAGTTCACAATAATTCTAATTCCAAGAAATAGCCTAAGGGCTATTTTTTGATGATAGGGGGTTGCTATGTTTCAGCAAGTCATAGTGTTTTTAGTATTAATATTTACATTCGCCATGTTTATTTCAGGAAAGATGAGGTTTGAATTTGTATCCATGTTAAGTTTGTTTATCTTAACAGTTACAGGGATATTAAGCCCAGAGGAGACATTTTCAGGTTTTAGTCATCCTGCTGCCATAACCGTTGCATCTGTATTAGTTATTTCTAGTGCAATCATTAAATCAGGTATGATAGAGCGTATAGTTGTAATTTTAAATCGTAAGACCAACAATCCAACTATCATGGTAGGTGGATTGATGTTGGTCACAGCATTATTATCTGCATTTATGAACAATGTAGGGGCTCTAGCATTGATTTTACCAGTAGCACTAAGGGTTGCTAAGGACAACAAGCTTTCACCATCTAGTTTTTTGATGCCAGTAGCTTTTGCCTCCCTATTA
>CAZZCQ010000043.1:5231-9018 GCA_964652285.1 uncultured Tissierella sp. | reverse complement strand
AATACATCTTCTAATGGACTTTCCCATGCTCCAAGAAGCTCTTCTAACTTTATTGTTTTATTTTCAATTTGAATCTCTCTAGATTCTATAGTTGTCCCTAATAAATCATAATCAATTCCCTCAAATTCTTTTAATAAATCATACTCCTTAGGAATCTCCAATACTATAGAGCCAAATAAAGGTTTAAATAATCTCTCTCTATCAATCGTTGCAAATTGGAATCCTATCATATTTCCAAAAGACATCTCTGAAATTGTTCTAGCAATTCCACCATATTTGACGGTTTGAGCTGCTTTAACAACTCTTCTATCTACTAATCCTTTAATCCTTTGATAATTGGATTTAAGTTGATTGAAATCAATCAAGCTATATTCATCTATGTCTAAAGGAATCAAAACTACATTGTTATCTGCTTCCTTAAACTCATTTGATACTATATTTTGAACCTTGTCTGTTACTACAGCAAAGCTGATAAGTGTAGGTGGAACATCTATATCCTCAAAAGTCCCACTCATGCTATCCTTGCCACCTATACTTGGTATATCCAGTTCTTTCTCTACTAAATATGCGCCTAATAGTGCAGCTAATGGCTTACCCCATTTGCTCTTATTATCTCCAAGTCTTTCAAAATACTCCTGGAAAGTGAGCCTTGCCTTCCTATAATCTCCTCCTAAAGCAACTATCTTTGCTAAGGATTCTATAACTGCATAATATCCACCGTGGAATGGACTCCATTTGGATATCTTTGGCTCATAACCATAGGTCATAATTGAGCAGGTATTGGTAAATCCCTTTAACACTGGTATTTTTGCCACCATACCTTCGCTAGGACTGAGATGATATTTCCCACCATAAGGCATGAGTACTGTACCTCCGCCTACAGTATGGTCGAAGTTCATTGCAAGCCCCTTTTGACTTCCAATATTTATATCCTTCATAGTTTCAATAAAAGCACTCTTTATATCATCTGGATCAACTGAAGTCTCATCCAGATAGCTCTTTTCTTTTGGCTGTTCAATTTTTACATCCATCTTCTTTCTGATACCATTTGTATCTAAAAATTGTCTGCTTATATTGACTATCTCTTGACCTCTCCACTTCATAATCAACCTTTTTTCTTGAATAACAGTAGCTACTACTGTAGCTTGAACATCTTCCTTATTTGCTTCTTCCATAAATCTATCCAAATCATTCTTATCAATTACTACAGCCATTCTCTCTTGGGATTCAGATAGAGCTATCTCAGTGCCATCTAACCCTGGATATTTAAGTGGAACCTTATCCAAATCAATCATGAGACCATCTGCAAGCTCACCTATAGCTACAGATACTCCACCAGCACCGAAGTCATTGCAAACCTTAATCATCTTAGAGACTTCTGCTTTTCTAAATAGACGAACTATCTTTCTTTCCAATGGTGGATTACCCTTTTGGACTTCTGCCCCACTAGAGTGGAGTGATTCTTCTGTATGCCCCTTTGATGAACCAACTGCTCCACCTAATCCATCTCTGCCAGTAGGACCTCCTACCAATATGATTAAATCCCCAGGCTCTGATTTACCCCTATATACCCAATCCTTAGGAGCTGCTGCTACCAAGGCACCACATTCCAATCTCTTGGCTAGATAACCTTCATCAAAGATTTCCTTAATATATCCAGTTGCAGCACCTATTTGATTACCATAGGATGAAAATCCTTCCATGGCTTGCTTGGTAATCTTCCTTTGAGGTAATTTCCCTGATAGGGTATCTTCAAATTTTTGTCTTGGATCTGCTGCCCCAGTAATTCTCATGCCTTGATAGACAAAGGCTCTTCCAGAAAGTGGATCTCTTATAGCCCCACCTAGACATGTAGAAGCTCCCCCAATCGGTTCCATCTCAGTAGGATGATTGTGAGTTTCATTTTTAAACATCAATAGCCATCTTTCGACTCTTCCATCTATATCTACATCAATTTCAATACTTGCAGCATTTACTTCTTCAGATCTTTCCTTATCATCTAGAAGCCCCTTCTTTTGGATTTCCTTCATATTGATAGTTGCTAAATCCATTAAAGAGACTGCTCTGTCTATATACTCATACACATATTTCCTAGAGGATAGATATTCCTTTATAGCATCTTCAAAAACTTCTTTATATTTACCTTCTTCAATATCTATATCTGTAATCTCAGTCATAAAGGTTGTATGTCTACAATGATCAGACCAATATGTGTCAATCAACTTTATCTCAACGATGTATGGGTCTCTACCTACTTCCCTAAAATAGTCTTGTATATATAGTAAATCATCCATATCCATACCTATACCATACTTGTCTTTAAAATTCTTTACTTCTATCTCACAAAAATTAATAAACCCATGGATAATTTCAACATCTCCTGCTTCATCTTCCTTCTCATAGCTTATGCTATCCAAGGCTATCTCTTTTAGCTCAATAGGATTGATATAATAGGACTTGATCTTATCTAAATCCTCTTGAGAAATTTTATTTACTATTATTAACCTAGAATGTAATACATCCTTTTCATCATCCAATACAAAATTCTTAGCTAGCATCTTCATAGAATCTTCTCTTTGATTGAACTGTCCCTTGACTAATTCGACTCTAAATGCTAACTCATTATCTTTAATAGGAGATTCTTCACTTATATGATAGAGTTGGGACTCATTTAAGATATTATTGATGATAATATCCTTATTCCCTTCATCCACATCAATAAAATCATATACATTGACTAGACGAACATACTTTAAGTCATCAATACCTAGGTAATCCCTAAATTCTCTTAAAAGCTTCTTACTCTCTGTAGATAGATTATTATCTTTTTCTACATATACTCTTATAGAGTTCAATTTTTTTCCTCCTCAAAAAATAAATATAGCCCTGCCAGGTAGGTAAAGCGAAACCTACCCGACTGGGCTTTTATCCCTTCGGTGTAATGCAAATACGCATCTGTATCGCTTGGTCCAGCAGATATATAGTCTCGGAACCCTAGATACACTTTCACTCATAGCCAATGATTTCCGGTCATTTGTAGAAACATCTCAACCATATTTTGAGAAATATATGAGCTTATAATCTAAGTTTTATCTCAATTAAATTTTAACATAAGATAGGATTAAGTCAATACAAAGTTTGATTTATAACGCCAAAAGTCTACAATATTAATTGTTCGAATTATACATCCTCGATTGGGAATTCTATCAACTTTATAGCCAATATGATATAATAATCTCAGGTGATATTGTGAAAATATTTGTAGATGCAGATGGATGTCCAGTAGTAGATATGGCAATTGATATAGCTAAGGAATTTAGCCTAGAAATCATCATAGTAAAAAACCATGCTCATAATATTTCAGATGATTATGCGAAAATTGTTTCTGTAGATATATCTAGAGATAGTGCAGACTTTTATATTGTTAATAATATAGAAAGAGAGGATATAGTAATTACCCAGGACTATGGTTTAGCAGCGATGTGCTTAGGAAAAGGTGCAATACCTATCAGTGAAAATGGACTTATATATACAGATAATAATATAGATGGTATGCTCAATCGTCGTCATATACATAGGGAACTTAGACAACAAGGAAAATACCATGGTAAGACTAAGAAGAGAAAAGTTATTTCTGATGATGCTTTTGAAAGGACATTTAGAGAGTTGATTAAGATAAAACCGCTTACTGATTATTAGTAAGCGGTTATTCTTTCCTATTCATAAATTATTTGATACTCTTTATTTCCTTCATGATGAAATGCTGTTTCAACGTATAAATAATATG
>CAZZCQ010000043.1:4584-5221 GCA_964652285.1 uncultured Tissierella sp. | reverse complement strand
AGACAATACATTATAGAGTCTTGCTATAGTCGCTTCATAGTATGGAGTCACAAAGAAAACCCCAATTCCAAATAATAATGCCCCTAATAAATACCATCCTAAAAAGGATAAGTCCAATACAAACATATCAAGCTTATGATCATTTGTGAGTCCTCTACTAATTTCAATAGCCTCATTAGATGTAAGATCTATATTATCTGTCAATAGATATGGGACCATACGATATTCGTAGGACTTAATAATTCCAGGTATTATGAGGAGAAGATACCATAAGAAGTTCTTTAAGCCAGTAATAAACATACATTTGAATATTCCCCAGAACTCATCCCTATTAAAAGCTGAGAAGAGATATCTAATACTCACATCCCCCCTAAATCCATTGAGGAAGAATCTATTCTTTCCAACAGTGATAAGGGGACCAATAAAAAAGCTGATTATCCATAAAATCAAAATAAATGCAAATATAGTTGAGCCAATGAAGAATGCAGGGAAAAATCCTACTGATCTTATCAATTCATTTAAACCTCTGGAACCAGTATTTAATATTAGATTATCATCTGTTTGTAGATATTGTTCATATGATGATGGTGGATTGTAATTGTTGTTCCCATCATCACCACTATTACTGCTCCCACTT
>CAZZCQ010000043.1:1983-4574 GCA_964652285.1 uncultured Tissierella sp. | reverse complement strand
GAAAGTAAATATAAGACACACCAAAAATGCCTTCCAATAGTTCTTTCTCAAAAAATTCTTAGCGTAAGCCTTAAGCCCTGCCCTAGTCCACATCCTATAAGCCTCCTTAATGATGATAATTATTTATTGTTTAATTGACAGGTTATTTATACCCAATGAGTTACAATTTAATTTAACTCTAATCTATTCTTGACTATTTCAATTACATCAGGATTTGAAAAGTCTTCTCCTCCAAGAAAAAAAACCTCATTACCATTTCTAATTACTATTTCACTTTTATCGTAGCTTAAGAAATACACTTCATCCATATCCCATATATTATTCTTGTCTTCTACTATTGATCTTTGCTTTATTATTTCCAAAGCTTCATCTACAGCTCCTTTTGTATCTTTGCTTCGTAAATTGTTGAATTCTTTCTCTGTCAAAGCATTCCCAACTAAAAATAAATCAAATATACCATTTTCAAACATGAATTCCAACTCTTGAGAATTTCTACCTATTATCCTGTTTTCTGCTTCATTTTTATATCTATTTACCAAGTTCTTAGCAATGCCGACACTTAATGCATTGGAATACTCGGTATCTATGACTCCATGCCCCCTCACATATGATGAGTACTCATAGGACTCTGGGATAAGAAAGCTGATATTTCTTCTAAAGTAGCCATCATCTTCTGAATCTGTATCTATAAAATCATTGATAGATAGAACCCGATATCCATCTATATTTAATCTGCTTTCACTGTCTCCTAATGCCCCAATATTCAATATTCCAGCTCCAATGGAAATGACAGTCGCTGAAAGAATGGCTAAAACTAAGACTATCTTCTTATAGCTTATACTTTTTCTGGATGGTTTTACAAAGACCCTATATATAAAACCTACACTTAGTCCAATTAATATTGGAATAAGAGCAAACAATAATACTGTTTTTCTAAGAATAATTGCTGCATATAATAAATATATTACAAATCCTAAAACAAATATATAAAAGAAGGTAAAACAAATCTTATAGCCATAAAATTTAGAATCATTGAATTCTATATCCTTGCCTAATTCTACATTTTGCCTATTTACCTTTAAGAATTTTCTTAACTCAATTACATTAAATGAGCCTAATATAATTCCTGCTGGTATAATAAGAGATACAATTTGAATTAGCCCATCTCTCATTCCATATACACTAGCCAAGCTTTTGCCTATATTAATCCAGGCAAGAAGAGTATAAAGTGGTATTAACCAATATTGAGCTTTTAACTGTTTTTTACCTAACAATTCTAATGTCTTAAATTCCTCTTCTTCGTCTGTTTGAATAGGAAGAGCTTCAGACTCCTTTTCTTTAAAATATACATGAAGGTCATATGATTTAGTAGCATAGTTCCATCCCACATTCTCACAAACAGTTTTAAACTCCTCTAATTCCTCTTTAGTTTTTCTTGTAAAAGCTGTTTCCACCTCGTAAGGGGATATAGAAAAATCCAATTTTTCAGGTTTTATTTTTTTATATATAAATAGATTTCCCATAATAATTTTGATTATTAACCAGCCTTTACCTGCCATATCTTCAAAATGTCTTTCTATATAGGGATAGTTAGTTATATTAAGGTAGTTATTTTCTATTTTGAAATTCATCATCGTTACCTCCTTTTATGTTCCTTGCATCTTCAAGTAATTTACTTAATCTCTCAATTTCTTCGTCCAAGACTTCTCTACCAATGTTAGTTATAATATAGGTTTTCTTATTATCATCATCTGAAACCATCTCTATATATCCATCATCTTCAAATCTTGATAGAAGCGAATATAAAGTTCCAGGGCCAACCTTTACACGCCCTTCGGTAAGCCATTCAATAAATTGCATGATTTCATATCCATGTCTTTGTTCCTTCAAGCTCAAAAGTATATAGTACATTGGCTGAGTTAAGGGTTTATTTGCCATATTTAACCTCCTTGACTTCTATATTTGACTATATCGGCTACTGTTATATCGATATCCGATATAGTCTTGTTATCATTATATATCGGATGTCGATATAAGTCAATACAAAAATCCCTTAAAAGTTATTTAACTTTTAAGGGATTTTTGTATAATATTTATGTATTATTTGCTATGTAGTTTACAGTTACCTCAACAACCAAAAGTCTTTTTATAGTGGTTTTGTTCATAACCCTTATATAAAATTATCTTTCTGTCATGAATATGATTGCATTATACCATAATTGCAACATAATTCAGATATCTTAATGGAATTATCTTACAATTATAATAAAAAGATGAACAAAGTCTCTAATGACCTTACTCATCTTTCTAAATACCATATTACTTATGAACATGAATTAGATGTTTCTTGTTCTTTAACATGTCTTCAAATATCTTTGTAGCTATAGGATTTTCTTCTGAGCTTTTAATAAATGATGTCTTATCAATTTTGTACAATCCTTTAGCTCTTAACTTTCTCATTTCTGTGTCAACTGGTGCTGGTTGCCCTCCACCAGATACACAACCGCCTGGGCATGCCATTACTTCTATAAAATCATAGTGTTTATCACCAGATTTAATCATCTTGATTAAATTATCTGCATTCTTTAGAC
>CAZZCQ010000043.1:0-1973 GCA_964652285.1 uncultured Tissierella sp. | reverse complement strand
GACCATGAACTATAGCTATTCTCACTTCCCTATCACCAACTGTAAAGGAGGCTTCCTTGATATTGTCCATACCTCTTACATCTTTGAATAATACTCTCTTTTCACCAATCCCTGGCTTATCCTCCAACAATCTAGTTACTACTGCTTCAGTAACACCACCTGTTGCACCAAATATTATTCCTGAGCCACTTGCCAATCCAAATGGCATATCAAAGGATCTGTCTTCTAATTCATCAAATACTATACCCATCTCCTTGATTATTCTAGCCAATTCATTGGTTGTGATGACTAAATCTACATCTTTGACTCCATCCACCTCGAATTCCGGTCTAGCTGCTTCAGCTTTCTTTGCAGTACAAGGCATCATAGAAATAATGACTGTCTCTTTGCCATCTTCCTTATCTCTTTCTTTGTAGTATTCTTTGACAACTGCTCCAAACATCTGTTGAGGGGATTTACATGTAGATATATTATTTTTTAATTCAGGATACCTATGTTCTGCAAATTTTACCCACCCAGGGCAACATGATGTAAATAGAGGTAGATTTTCGCCACTATTGAGTCTTCCAATGAATTCCTCACTTTCCTCTATAACAGTCATATCAGCAGCAAAGGCTGTATCATAAATTTCATCTACTCCAATCACCTTAAGAGCGGCTACTATCTTGCCTATTGTCACTTCTCCAACTTCTAAACCAAATCTCTCTCCTAAAGCAACACGTACAGCTGGGGCTACTTGAACTACTACTCTCTTACTCTTGTCGCCTATAATATCCCAAAACTCTTCTCTCTCATCCTTAACAGTGATTGCCCCTGTAGGACATGATGTTCTACATTGACCACAGTCAACGCATTCCACTTCACTAATAGTCCTATTAAAAGCTGGAGAAATTCTTAAATTTGAACCTCTATGAGTAAAGCTAAGTGCCCCAACCCCTTGTACTTCTTCACAGACCCTTACACAGTCTCCACAATAAATACATTTGTTTGGGTTTCTAATTATACTCTTGCTTGAATTATCAATAGGTTGTTTCTTATCCAATTCTCCAAACCTAATCTCATCAACACCAAATCTACGAGCCAATTTTTGAAGATCACATCTTCCTGTTATATTACATGATGTACAATCCCTATCATGATTTGACAGCAATAATTCAAGTATGGTCTTTCTATATTTTCTAAGTCTTGGTGTTTGAGTATATATGACCATTCCATCTCTGGGTGTTTGAGAACATGAAGTAAATATCTTTCCCCTATCATCCTCTACGATGCACATTCTACATGCACCATAAATACTTAATTCTGAATGATAGCAAAATGTAGGTAAGTCTATCCCTGCATTTCTAACAACTTCTAATACATTGTTTTCTCCATTTATTGCAACTTTTCTATTATCTACAATCATAGTACCCATTATTATACCTCCTCAATAGCTGCAAAAGCACAGGATTCTATGCAAGCACCACATTTAATGCACTTATCTTGGTTGATGATATATGCTTCTTTGATTTTTCCTTCAATAGCATTAACAGGGCAAATCCTCGAACATTTACTACATCCCTTACATAATTCTGGGATAATTCTAATAGTCTTAAGTGCCTGACACACTTTGGCACGGCATTTCTTATCTACTATATGCTCAATATATTCATCTCTAAAGTATTTTAAAGTACTTAACACTGGATTTGCAGCAGTCTTGCCAAGCCCACATAAAGAAGTTTCGGTTACTGTATGTGCTAATTCTTCAAGCAAATTTAAATCCCTCATACTTGCCTTACCTGCTACAATCTTTTCCAAAATTTCCAACATCCTCTTAGTTCCTTCTCTACAAGGAACGCACTTACCACAGGATTCATTTTGAGTAAAATTCATAAAAAATCTTGCTATCTCTACAATACAAGTATCTTCATCCATTACTACCATACCACCAGAGCCTATCATGGCACCAACTTTGACTAATGAATCAAAATCTA
>CAZZCQ010000042.1:0-9124 GCA_964652285.1 uncultured Tissierella sp. | reverse complement strand
AATTATTTCTGCATAGAGGCAAAACATAAATCTCGAATAATCCGTCAGTTGCCTTGGGGAAAGAGACCTTGTGTTCTTTATCGATAAAGCTTTATTATAATACTTTCTTGCACGAGGTGGTTCAATCGGTGTTGCGTCTTTCTTTGTAGGCTGAGGTGCTTTAGCAATTCTCCGGCCAACAATAGCATCTATATTGCTCATATAAGACTCAATGTGCTTTTCAAAGCTTTTCCCCGTTTTTAGTTCTAATTTCTCAAAGTAGTCACAGACCTTTTCAGCCAGAGCGCTCTTGGAGATTTCATTCTCCTGAATAACTGAAAACGATAAGAACTCTCCAACTATTACTTTACTCAATGCGTCAAAGGAATGCGCATCCAATTCCATTACGGTTGATTTCACTAGTTCTTGGTAATCCATTCAAGCACTCTCTTTCCCTGTATACAATAGCAGTGAATATATTATATCGTGTTTCGAGTGTGTGTGTACTTGGACTCGAGAAATGATTCAAGATAGCATTTGCCGGTGTCGAATCCGCAAGAGATAGCCGCGACACAGCGTCGCAAGAAAGTGCAGCCCTCTTGGACGGAGCAACGCGACGCAAGTATACTCAAAAAATATGATGCCAGACACTTAAGATACATAGTTATGATTCCATTTATATAAAATTCTCTAAATGCATAAGTCTTCCAAGAAGGAACATTATTACTGATATTTATCTTCAATAAAACCCGATCCCAATACCCTGGACAATTTCATTCTTATATCATCTCTAGTTATTTCTTCTATTCCATACTCCTCAGCTGGAAACCACGCTTTCTAAGAACGTTGTCTGCAGATTGAAGGGAATCTGCTTTTTCGATTAACGCAAAAAGGTTGATTTGAGATTCTCAACTACGATAATCTAAGAACTGAAGTGCCTGGCACTAAAAGCATCCTTTGGCATAAACTCCAAGCAATCTACCAAGCCATAATCAGCTTCGAAAGTTCTCAGCTCCTATAACTTAGTAACTGAGGTGCCTGACACCAATGCCTTAGACCTTTATGCGATAATTCCTGTGACCACAGAAAATGAAGATATCATTCTCCTTAATTTCTTTGCCGTAATGCTTCTGGACAATAACAGCAAGGCCATCGATACCTCTTCTCAGGTCAGTATGACCCATAGCCAGGTAGATCTGACCGGTACAAATATGGTCGTTTAGCATTTCATGCCTGCCAAGAGTGCCAGAATAGTCTCACGGCTTGTGCCGTCAGGTATCTCAAGAACTAGCTCGCCCAGACGTAGCACAATCTTTTCTTCTGAGAAATTTGCGGGTTTAGCTTCTATGGGAGCCGGCAGGGCGGCGAACTCTACCTGACTTTCTTGCTTGTTCAGCTGCTTATTTAATGCCTGGTGGACTTTGTGCTGACGATAATAGTAGGTGGACTTTGAGTAGAAACGATACTGGCACCAGTCCTCAACGCTCATATTGCGCGATTTTCTTTCTTCTATATCCTCATACCAGCTTTGCAGCTTGGCGTTTCTCTTCAGCTCGGTAAGACTTACAGTCATCTTGCACCTCTTTCCGCACCGCTATGAACACTATTGGAGGTCCTAGGACCTTCATAAACCTCTTGATACATCCAATGAGCTCTTAGCAGTCAGTTTCTTACCTACTATTTTCTCAATCTGAAGATGATTTTACTAGCCGTCCTTTACTTTGACGCTTACGTTTGAATCCATTACTATGTTTCCTTATTCTCTCTTCTTATATAAGTAAACCCCCAAAAGTTAGATTATTTGGTCCAACTTTTGGGGGTCACTCTAAATAAGTCACTTAATCTGAAACAACCATTTCGCTTTTACGGAGAAAGAAAATGAATCGTTGGTTAGCTGTCTTATTCTAGTCAAAAAGTGTATTTATCGCATGCCTCAACTTGAGACAGTGCTGGAAAAACTTAGTATTTCGTACTCTAGCTTCCCAACTATTTACTTTTTCTAACATTCATTATCAAGACGTAACTTTATTCTAGTACTGTTTTTCCATCAACTACCCTTACAACGAAGTTATTCCGCACAGCCTGCCCTTTTTCATCGAAATTCAACTGACCTGTTATACCAGCATAATTCACTGTTTTCAGAGATTCCTGTAGGCTCACCGAGGTTAATTCGCCTTTCACGCTCTTCATCGCTTCAGCCAAAACCATGATACCATCAAATCCTTTTGTTCCCTCCGGCATTTTACGCCATAGGTAACCAGCATCCTGCCATTTTTCAACAAACATTTCATGCAATTCAGGGGACGCTGCTTTTTCAGGTAATGTTGGATTAAAGAAGGCAATTGAACGGAGACCTTCGGCAGTTTCAGCACCTGCCAACTCAATAATCCCATCTGTAAAGTCTGAGCCTCCAGAAGTCAATACCGGCACGTCAAGATGCAGGTCTTTCATCTGCCGTAAAATCATGATAATCAGACTGGAGTCTGCTGTGAGAACAATAGAATCTGCACCCGAGTTCTTAATACTGGTGAGCTGAGGATAGAAGTCCACAGCATTACCCTCGAAATACTCAGAACAAGCAATGGTCCCCCCCTGATTACTTACAACCTTTGTGAATTCCTCTTCTGCTCCGCGGCCCCAATCAGTGTTTACCCCTAATAACGCTACATTATTAAAACCCATTTCCGGTAAAACTTCTTCAACAGCTTCAGCTTCCTGCTTAGTTGTTGCAGATATACGGAAAACATACTCGTTTCCTTCTTCAGTAATCTTAGATGCACTGGCTGTTTCAACTAAAAGTGGTATTTTATTTTCTTTAACTGTTGGCATTATAGAAATTGTAGCCGAGCTCCCTGTACAGCCCATAATCGCTATTACTTCATCCTGTAATATCAGCTTATTTGCTGCATTAAGTGATTCTGCTGGATCATTTTTTCCATCCATAATCAATAATTGAACTTCTCTTCCGTTGATACCACCATTTTTATTAATATAGTCTGCTGCAATTTTCGCACCGTTTGCGACAGCCTGTCCAGTTTCAGCAGACGCCCCTGTTTGTGGTCCGATGACTCCAATCTTTATGGCCTGATCTTTAGAGTCACCCTCTCCACAAGCTGTGAATGTCATAAATATTACGACACTCAATAGAACACAAAACAATTTTCTTTTCATAGTATTTCCTCCGATTTTTTAGAATTCTACACATCATTTTTCATGTTGCGCCTTTAAATATCTTCTTATTTGGATATTTAAAAATGCATACAAATGAAATATTATTTTAACCACCAAGGTATAGTTTTTTTACCTCAGGGTTGTTAACCAGATCTGCTGATCTTCCTGATAACCGGATTTTCCCATTTTCCAAAACATAAGCACGGTTAGCCAACTTCAATGCAAGTTTCGCATTCTGTTCCACCAACAATATTGTTACTCCTTCATTATTAATCTGCTTGATAACCCGTTCGATTTCTTGTATGACAATGGGGGCCAATCCCAGAGAAGGTTCATCCAACAACAACAGTTTAGGATCTGCCATCAACGCCCTAGCTATTGCCAACATTTGTTGTTGCCCGCCACTTAGCGTTCCTGCCAACTGTTTTTCTCGCTCCCTCAATATAGGAAACACATTGCACATGTGTTCAATATCATCTTTAATGCATTTATCCTCTTTACGTGTGAAAGCTCCCATTAGTAAGTTTTCGTACACTGTCATATCCGGAAAAACATGGCGCCTTTCAGGACACAGAATTATGCCGCGTTTCACAACATCATACGTGCGCAATTTGCTGATGCATTCTCCCATAAAAACTACACTTCCACTCGCTGGGCGATTAAGTCCTGAAATAGTTCGCATCATTGTAGATTTGCCGGCCCCATTTGCCCCTACTAAAGCAATCAGTTCGCCTTCTTTAACCTCCAGCGAAGTATCATAAAGAGCCTGCACCGTTCCATAAAATGTATTTACTTCATTTACCTGCAACATTACAAATCACCTGCCTCAATCTTTATCAGCACTATCGGCTCCAAGGTAAGCATTTATCACCTCTGGATCTTCAACCACATCTTCAGGTAATCCCTCACATATTTTCGCACCATTTGCAAGAACCAAAACTCTATCAGAAACGTTCATTACTAAATTCATGTCGTGTTCCACCAAAAAAATGGTGATTCCTTCGTCACGCAAAGTGCAAATCAATCTCATTAGATCTTCTGTTTCCGTTTCATTCAGGCCTGCTGCAGATTCATCCAGTAGCAACATTTGTGGCTTGGCAGAGAGAGCAATGCCTATTTCTAAAACTCTTTGGTCTCCATATGACAGGTTTTCAGACATTAGTTCAGATTTATTTTCTAGGCCTATAAGCTTCAATATTTCGTGGCAGCGTTCTAGTGCAATTGATTCTTCATGCTTAGTTTTTTTGTTGTTTAACAAGACATCTAAAAGGTTTACTTTTAGGTTTCTATGCTGAGCAATCATAAGACTATCCAGGACCGAACAGCCCCCAAACAAACTTGTTATCTGAAATGTACGGATGATCCCCTTATTCGCAACCGCTGCCGCATTTAGGTTGACAATTTCTTCACCGTTGTATTTAATGCTTCCTTCGCTAGGGATATATGTGCCGGCAATGACATTAAACAGTGTAGTTTTTCCTGCACCGTTTGGGCCTATCAAGGATACAATTTCTTTTTCATTGATATGAAAGCTTACATTATCAACTGCTACTAGTCCTCCAAAACGATGAGTAACTCCATCAACTTCTAGAATTTTCATGTGTCGTACCTCCTCTTTGCTTAAACAAATTTACAAAATGTGGAACAATTCCATTTTTCATAAATAGGATGGTTAACATCAAAATGCCACCGTAAATTAGCATTCTGTAATTTTCCAGCGGACGTAACAGCTCCAGTAGCAAAGTAAAAACCAAGGCACCAACAACGGGTCCTGATATGGTGCGTTTACCTCCCACAACTACCATAATCACCATTGTTATTGTGTTTGAGAGAGAGAACATATCCGGGCTGATAAAGGTTACATAGTGAGCATAAAAAGAGCCTGCGATTCCTGCAAAGAAAGTACTCATAACAGTAGCCATGGTAAGATACTTGTCACTTTCTATTCCTATTGCATTGGCTAAAGCTTCGTTTTCGTTTAGGCTTATAAGGGCACGGCCAAAGCGAGATCTCTCGAGACGCCAAAATATGTATAATGCGATTACATTCAATACAAGAATAAAATAATAGTAGGCATTGAAGTTAAATATAAAACCCATAATGTCGGGACGAGATATACCTTGTATTCCCATTGGTCCATTGGTTAAGTCCATCCAATTGTTTGCTATTAAGCGCATTACTTCCCCAAAGCCAAGCGTCACTAAGACAAAGGACGATCCACGTACACGGAAAGTAAGACGGCTAATTCCGTAGCCAACTGTACTACTTACTACACCCGCCAATGGCATACCCAGCCATATGGGTGTTCCTAATTTAACGCTCATAATGCCCGATACATATGCGCCAATTCCATAAAAAGCAGTGTGTCCCATGGAAAGTTGCCCCGCATAACCCAACATAACATTCAGGGATGACGACAGCAGAATCCATATCCCAGCCATTATCACAATATTTAAGATGTACCGTGTCACAAGAAAAGGTAATACAAGTAGAAGCACAGTCATAATTGCGACTCCTACGATTTTCATACGTTTATCTTTAACCATACTAACCTGCCTTTCCCATCTTCTTACGGCCGAGAATTCCTTCTGGCTTAAACAAAATAACTAGAATCATAATAATGAACCCAAAAGCATCTTTATAACCCGAAGAAATATATCCAGCACCCAAACTCTCCGCAATACCTATTAATAGACCACCAGCAATAGCACCAATTACGTTGCCGTGTCCGCCAACATTCACTACAGCGAACGCCTTTCCCAACGCCAAAGAACCCATTGTTGGAGAGATAACATATAGGGGGGCCAATAAAAAACCACCTGCAGATGCTAGAGCCGCGCCAAAACCAAAGGTAATGCAGTATACACGTTCAATGTTTACTCCAACAACTTCAGCAGCCTCGATATCCTGAAAAGTTGCCCGCATAGAACGTCCTACTTTTGTTTTATCGATAAACAAACTTGTTGCCATAATGATGAAAAAAGAAATAATAAGGATAAATATTCTATCGGTGCTGATTACTACGTCGCCAATCAACAATGTAGATGATTTAATAATAGAGGGGACTGTCTGCACTTCACCTCCCCATATCAGCAAGACAGCGTTTTGAAGGACAATAGATAACCCCATGGTCATCAGCATTGAACTTGTTGATGGCTCCTTTCGTAAGGGTCTGAGTAGTATTTGTTCTAATCCGATTCCCAAGAGAAATACCGATATGAAAGTAAAAAGCATGGCCACTAACGGATTGACGCCTAATAAAATCCAAAGAGTATACAGAAAATAAGCGCCTAGCATGTAAAACTCGCCATGTGCAAAGTTTACAATCCCCATGATTCCATAAATAAGCGTAAGTCCCATGCCAATGAGAGAATATGTACTTCCCACAACTATCCCGTTCAAAACATATTGAAAAAATCTAGTCATTAATACACCTCCTTCTCAAAAATGTCGCGTCCTACGAAATTCTTATGGTTCGGTCAAGCTCCATTATGTTTTGCCTTTTCACAAATTGACCATATCCAGGCTTTCCAACTATCTCGCCATTGTCGAATACAACTTCTCCCCGAACGATAGTTTTTATAGCTTTCCCTTTGAATCGCATATCCTCGAATGGCGAATACTTTGCCATAGAATGCATATCCTTGCTTTTAAAAATCCATTCTTTCTCTGTGTCGAAGATGCTAAAATCGGCATCAAATCCAATTGCTATCTTGCCTTTGCGGGGATATAAGCCATAATGTATGGCAGCATTTTTACTCAAAATTTCTACAAGGCGGCTTAAACTTATGCGCCCTTTGTTATACCCTTCGCTTATTAAGATTGGAGCCATAGTTTCCACACCCGGTATTCCTGGGAAGCTATTCCAGATATTCATGCCGTCTGCTGCTTTTTCCGTAGCTATTTCATAGGGCGCATGGTCTGTTGCCACAAAATCCACAACTCCGTTTCGTAGCATTTCCCACATAATCTCGTTGTCTTCTTTATGACGGAGTGGTGGAGCGATCTTTGCAAAGGAACCCCATTTTCCCATAGATTCTTCTGCATTGAGCAGCAAATAATGCGGGCAGGTTTCGGCTGTTACTTTCAAGCCCCTCTGTTTTGCTTCTTTTATCAAAATTGCACCAGCTCCGGTACTCATATGAACTATATGCATTCTGGCGCCACTATATTCTGAAAAGCTGATACACATTTCAATGGCAACCTTTTCAGCTAGACTGAGGCGAGCATTTTCCCATGCCACAGAGTCTTTGCGTCCCTCTCTCTGTAGCTTATTCACCATATAATCACAAATAGTATAATTTTCTGCATGAACTCCTAATGGCAATCCTGTTAGAGCAACAGTTTTAAAAATCTCCAGTAACTCAGCATCATTGCTTCGTGGATAGCTCGGCACAGAAGGTGTCATGTATGCTTTAAAGCCAACAACCCCGGCATTCACTTGTTTTTCCACATTGTCTAGCAAACCGTCGCGCACATCCTCGCCGGTAACACCACCCCAAAGAGCATAATCCACAATTGCCTGCTGCTCAATTGCAGCTATCTTATTATCCATGCTGGAAATATCTCTAACAGATGGAATACTGCAACAGGGCATATCTATTACAGTTGTAATACCTCCGGCTGCTGCCGCACTTGTACCACTTAAAAATGTTTCTCTATGGCAAAAACCTGGATCCATAAAATGTACGTGAGAGTCAATGCAACCTGGAAGAGTCATATGACCCTGAGCATCTATCTCCCGGTCGCTATCTATGTGAGAAGAATCTTTTACAATTCCAGCAATAATTCCATTATCAACAAGAATGTCACACACAATAAGAGCATCACCTTCAGGAATTGCTGCATTTTTCAAAATTAGATCTACCATATATTTTTCCCTTCTAAATTAAAAATACCTTCTAAATCATCACTGTTACTGCCGAACTATATATAACTGCCAGGAATGGTTGACGAATTCATAATGAGATTGCAACCCCCTTCACTAATAATTTTGTGTGGAATCTTAGATAAAAATGCAAGTGAATCTCCTACATTAACATCCACCACTTCCAAATTAGAAAATTCAACTTGCATATGTCCTTTCAATACATGCAAAAATTCTTCACCTGGGTGACTAGAATATTTCTCAGGATAATAGTTTGCAGGAAGCACTACTACGTGAATGTTGGCCGATACCAGAGATGGATCTGTCAGATACTCCACCATTGAGCCATCACTCCGTTGCACTCTATCCCGTTCATTTGCACGAATCAATGATATGTCCCGTAAACTATCAGGTAAGAAAAATGTATAAGGAGGTACACCTAGGGCACTGCATATATTTTCTAAAACACTCATATTCATGTTTACAGTGTCATTTTCAATTTGAGATAAATATGAAGTAGATATACCTGCTATCTCTGCAACTTGTTTTAGAGTCAGCTTCTTTTTGTTTCGTTCATTGCGAATATGACTACCAATTTTAATCATAATTGCCTTCTCACTCAACTCCTATTCCAAACTAAATAAGTTTGATGCCATCAACATTATTTACTGTGATCGTAATAATACAGCAATACGGCTAATGATGTCAATACTATTTCAAAATATTTAGTTATACTGTTAAGTAAATGTTTGCAAATAGATGGGGTTTAGATTCAACAGGCATGCTGGGAACCACGCTCTTAGAAGGCCAGTAGCGCGCTCTATAAAAGCTACTCGCTGAACTGAACTCCAAATGTTGGACGCAGAAAAGTAGAATTTTTTGGAGTAGTCAAGCAAAATTGGACTATTAATTAAGAATTTTCTGTTTGAAAAATGCATTCATATCTGACCGGCGACATATAGCCCAAATATAAATGCATTCTTTTTGTGTTGTAACGTAAGCGTCAAAGCAAAGGACGGCTAGTCAAGTCATCTTCAGATTGAGAAAATAGCAGGTAAGAAACTGTCTGCTAAGAGTCCGTTGGAGCTATTAAGAGGTTTATGAAGG
>CAZZCQ010000041.1:0-9164 GCA_964652285.1 uncultured Tissierella sp. | reverse complement strand
TGAATATTCACAAGGGGCTCAAATTTGTAGCCCTTATACCCGATTTTGCATTATCAACCAAACTTGCTAGAGAAGCTTTGCCCTCACAAATACCTCATAAACATGGAGTATATAACACAGGCAGAGTTGCCCTATTATTATCAGTATTATCCAATGGTAGATTTGATTTGCTAAAATATGCATTAAAGGATAAACTCCACCAACCCTATAGAGGAAAGTTGATAAAGGGCTATGACAAAATCACCAAGAAATGTGATGAATTTGGAGTCTTAGGAACTTATTTAAGTGGAGCAGGGCCTACAATAATGGCTGTAGTAGAAGAGGATAATATGAATTTTCAAGAGAAGATAAAACAATATCTTAACTTACTAGATTATAATTGGGATGTTAAAGAACTTAAAGTTAATCTATCAGGTGCTGTTCTAATAGAGGATTAAATAGTAAAGTTTTTATAATTTAAGATATCATTAAAGATGCATAAGAGTTACAAAAAATCCTCATAATAATAGTGACTATTCACTTAGGAGGATTAGATATGGAAGACATTCAAAATTTTGAACACATATTAGAAAGATTCAAGACTGCAAGTGTGGAACAAAAAATAGAGATTTATACAAGTGTCAGGGGACTATCAACAGAACAGTACAAGGAATTACTCAAATATTTCCCAATAAAAGAACTAGGAAGGCTTGAGCAAGCAATGGCTTAAGAAGATTATTATGACCTATCAAGGGTTGAGGTAGGTCATTTTTAACTTTTATAATTGCCTAAGTTCTTGTATAATGATTACTAGGTGATTAAAAATATGAAGAGATTATTATCCATTATACTTATTCTATCTTTGAGTTTTTCAGCCTTAGTAATATCCATAGAAGTTAATGCTTATAGACAATCTTATTTTATAAACTCATATGAAAAACATAATGTAGCTCAAGTTACTGGAAAGACCATAGAAGAATTGAATCTTATAACTGAGGATATTATTCTATATCTAAAATCTCATGGTGGAGATGAATTACTTAGGCCACATTTCAATGAAAAAGAAGTACTTCATATGAGGGATGTACAGGATTTATTTGATTTGGCAAGGATAATAAAATTTATTTGTTTGATTGTTTTTCTAATAATTCTTCTTGGTTTTATATATAAGAAGGAATACCATTATCTTGGGAAAACTTTGTTTTATGGTCCTTTTTTTATCTATTTCTCTTTAATAATTATTGCCATATTAGCATCCATTGATTTTAATAAGCATTTTACCTATTTTCATCATATTTTCTTTACTAATGATCTTTGGTTACTAAATCCAGATACTGATTTAATGATTCAAATGCTTCCGGAACCATTTTTTAGTGGAATTGCTATTAGAATAATGTTATCTTTCCTGATAATAATGTCAATAATACAAATAATTGGCTTTTTATCAAAAAGGAAAGGTAAGAGGAATGGAAAAATTAATTGAGAATTTTAGGAGAGTATCTTTAATAAATAATAGAAAGAGAATACTAAAAAATTATTATTCTAAGGAATTAAGGAAGGGCAAGACCTATAGAGCCTCTATCTTGGATAGAATTTTACTTTATGGAATACTATTTATTATATTGGGTCTTCTTTTAACAATTAAATCAAATCGCTTATTACTCTCTATATTCATGTCAGGAATTGCTCTATATTTTATAATAATTATCAACTCAGCTGTCTTATCTAGTTCAAAAAATAAGAAAATCAAACATATTAAAGAAAAGCTTAAGAAACAGAAAATTACAAGAGAGATTTCAAATCTTAACAAAGAGGATTTCATCCAATACATACAAAAACTATTGGAAGAGTATTATAACACCAAGGTGGAGAGAGCACTAGGACCACTGGATTTAAAACTTATAAAAGATGGTGATACCTTTGGTATAAAGTGCATTAAATATACAATGGATGATAGGATTTCTACTAGAGAAGTTGAGCTATTTATGAATGATTTAAATAGTTTAGATTTAGATGATGGGATTATGATTACAAGCACATATTTTTCTGATGGAATAATGGATGATAGCAAAATTATTCTGATGGATTTTGATCATATAGTTCAAATGTTAAAGGACCTTAATCAATACCCCAAGGATGAGGATATTGAGGACTATATTGTAGATAGGTTTACAGATAATAGAAATGAGATAAAAAATCAAGTAAAGGAATTCGATAAGCGAAAGATTATACAACTATACGGATTATGTGCAGTGTTCTATCTTTTGTCATATTTCATATCATTTCCATTATATTATAAGATAATGGCTGTGATAACATTTGTGATTGCTACCATAGTATCTGGGTATAAAATATCTGAGTATATTAGATTAAAAGATAGCTTTACTATAAACAAAAATTAAATTATATTTGACACACAGAGTAGGTAAAAAGCGTTAAGTGTTAAAGGATGGGAAGTTGCCTTTAGACGAAAGATTTTTCTGCGATTTTTTACCGCATCCGCTGACCACTTAGATACTCTTTTCTAAGATGGCAGTTTCTGCTTGCTGTCTAAAGGAAGGGGGATTTTTAATGTATACAAGAAAGAAAGCTAGTATAAAGACCAAAGAACTTGTTATGGCTGCATTTTTAACCGCCATATCCATTATATTGACAAGATTCTTGTCTGTCATGTTGCCAGAAGTAAGGATAGGACTTGGTAGAGCGCCTATTGCACTTGCTGGACTACTATTTGGTCCCGTGCTAGGAGGTATTAGTGGAGCAGCAGTTGATTTACTTGGAATGTTGATATATCCATCAGGAGCATATCATCCAGGATTTACAATAAGTTCTATGTTAGATGGCTTGATACCAGGACTATTTTCAATTTATTTTAGAAATAATCCCAGGTTTGGAGAAATATTTAGTCTAAGAAGAATTTTCTTGTCACAATTGATAGTGACCTTATTGAATTCAATTATCTTAAACACCCTATGGTTGACTCAATATTTAGGAAGGGGATATCTTGTATTGTTGCCTGCAAGAGCTATAAATGCTTTTGTGAGTTTGCCAATACTGACCTTTATAATATATTCATTGATAAAACCCTTGGATAGGATTGTAGATGATTGATAATAATAGGTCAATAAATCCTTCTTGGTCTATAAGGGTTTGATTTTATAAGATTTAGGTATATAATTATATATAATAGAAAGATTGTTAATAAGAGGGGGAGAAAAATGAAGAAAACATTACCAATAGCTATGTCAAACAAACATATTCATCTAAGCCAAAATGATTTAGATATTCTATACGGAGAAGGATATCAGCTGAGAAAGTTCAAGGATTTATCACAACCAGATCAATATGCTAGTGAAGAAAAAGTTGATATTCAGGGCCCAAAGGGTGCAATTAAGGGGGTTAGAATATTGGGACCAGTAAGGCCAGAAACTCAATTCGAGTTGTCTATATCTGATGCTTTTAAATTAGGTATAGAGCCAATAATTAGAAACTCAGGAGATATAGTAGATACTCCTGGCGCAAAAATTATTGGTCCAAAAGGCCAAGTAGACTTGGAAAAGGGTGTTATAGTTGCTGCTAGACATATTCATATGCACACATCAGATGCTGAAAGATTTGGTGTCAAGGATAAAGATATTGTAAGTGTTAGAGTAGGTGGCACAAGGGGACTAGTATTTGACAATGTCTTGTGTAGAGTTAGTGACAAATTTGCTTTAGAAATGCATATAGATATGGAAGAAGGAAATGCAGCTGGCATTAAGAATGGGGATTTGGTAGAACTAATTGTGTAGGAGGCTAGTCATTTATGGATATTAATTCTATGATAGATCACACTCTATTAAAACCCGATGCTAGTAAAGAAGATATTTTTCAATTATGCCAAGAGGCTAAGAAATATAAATTTGCAGCTGTTTGTGTAAATCCCTATTATGTAGCATATTGTAAAGAATTATTAAAGGATACAGGGGTTAAGATAGCTACTGTAATAGGATTTCCTTTAGGCGCTAATACCAAGGAGACAAAGGCTTTTGAAACATTAAATTCAATAAACAAGGGTGCTGATGAAGTTGATATGGTAATAAATATTGCTGCTCTTAAGAATGGAGAATACCAAGTTGTCAAGGATGATATTGAAGCAGTAGTAGATGTTGCTAGTTACCGAGCACAGGTTAAAGTGATTATCGAGACCTCTTTACTTGATGATGTAGAAAAGAAAAAGGCATGTCAAATAGTATTAGAAGCAGGTGCTGATTTTGTTAAGACTTCTACAGGTTTTTCTAGTGGAGGGGCCACCCTAGAGGATGTTAAATTGATGAAATCAATCGTAGGTGAGAAAATGCAGATCAAAGCATCTGGTGGAATAAGGGATTTAGAAACTGCAAAGATGATGATAGAAGCTGGCGCAACAAGATTAGGAACCAGCTCCGGTGTAAAAATTGTAGGAGGAGAATAAAAGTTTGTGCTAAAAGAGATAAATTATATATAATTTATCTCTTTTTAATTTATTTTGTTATAAAAATTGGAAAATGAGAAAAGCTATTGATGGGAGGGATATTATGAAGAAGATAATATTAATTTTCATGATTTCATTAATAGCAATATCATCAATAGCATGTATGAATTCATCCAAGAATAGAGAAGTAGGTGATAATCAAGATTCAATAGAAGTAGATGTAGATGACAAGGAATTGTTGATTAGATCTGAGGATATATCAGATTGGGTTGTAGAATTATATGGAATAGATGATGCAACAACAATAGTATTTAATGATGATGCATATATTGCAGTGGTCATGGCTTTGGATTATGAATTTTCTCATGAATTAAGAGAAAATATAGTCTATCAAGTGGGTGAAAAGGATAGCTTGATAGAAAATATTCATGTAACAGATAATTCTAAAACCTTTAATCTGATAAGTGATGTAATATTTAATCTATTACAAGGGGAATCATATGACAGTCAAGTTAAGCAAATTTATAAGATAATGAATAGATTCTAATAAGCCCAAGTATTTGGGCTTTAAATTTGTGTTATAATAGTATCTTAGAGTTAGCAATAAATGGGATAATATTGGGTATAGTAAAATATAGAATAGGGAGGTCATTAAATGGGATTAAAATCAGAAAGAATTAGATTGGGTGAAGGTATATATCTAAATATTATTAATGAGGATAAGTTCAAGTCAAATCTGTTAAGTTATTATTTTGTAAGACCTTTAACCAGACTAGATGTCACAAAGAACACACTTTTACCATTAGTATTAAAAAGAGCTAGTAAAAATTATCCAAAAACCATTGATTTAGAAAGAAAATTGGAAGAACTATATGGAGCGAATTTTAGTATTGGTATAAATAAACGTGGAGATAAACACATAATCCGCTTTACAATGGAATGGGCTAAAAGCAATTATGTAGGCGAAAAATATGATGATGAAATAATTCAAATTCTAAAGGAAATAATATTTGACCCAGTACTAGAAGATGGTTTCTTTTTGAAGAAGTATGTAGAACAAGAGAAGGAGAACCTAAAAAGACAAATTGAAAATAAGATTAATGACAAAGCATCCTACGCTGTGGAAAGATGTATTGAAGTCATGTGCAAAAATGAAAGATATGGTAACTATCCAATAGGATATGTAGAGGATCTAGGTGAGATTAATGAACATAATCTATATGAGCATTATCTGGAATTTATAAAGACCAGTCCAATAGAAATCTTCTTTGTTGGTCAAGTAGATGATAATATTATAAGTTATCTAAGAAATACTTATGATATTGAGAGGGATGAGTTAGTAAATATTCCTGAAGATGCATTAATTGAATCAGTTCAGACAAAGAGCATTGTAATCGAAGAATTAGATGTCAACCAGGGCAAGCTTGCAGTTGGATATAGGGCTGGTATCCATCATAATGATAGTTTATATAATCCATTATTGCTAGCTAGTCATATCCTAGGTGGTGGACCTGATTCCAAATTATTTAAAGTAGTTAGGGAGAAGGAGAGTTTAGCATATTATATATCCTCCTCTATATATAAACATAAGTCCATTATGTTGATAAATAGTGGTATTGAATTTGATGATTTTGATAAGACAGTTGATTTAATTAGTGAACAACTAGATGAATTGAAAGATGGGAAATTTACTGAAGACGATATAAGTAAATCTATTAAATCAATTAAAACTAATACTGAGTCAATAAAGGATAGTATATTTTTGATTTCTGAGTTCTTTTTTAGTCAATTAATATCTGATGATAATAGAAATCTTGAACAGGTATTAAGTGATTTTGAAAATGTAAAAAGAGATCAAATAATTGAAGCAGCAAATAAAATAAAGATTGATACCATATATTTTATGAAAAATAAAACCAACAAATAGAGGTGAGATGATGATTTATAAAGAGATATATAATGATATAATTGAAGAAAAATTATTGTATAGCAAATCAAATAATGGGATAAAGGTATTTTTTATGCCAAAAAAAGGATATACTAAAAAATATGCTGTATTTAGCACAAATTATGGTTCAATAGACAATTCATTTGTTCCAGTTGGAGAATCCCAAGCAATTGAAGTACCCGAAGGAATAGCGCATTTTTTAGAGCATAAATTATTTGAGGAAGAAGAGAATAATATCTTTGAAAGTTTTTCCTGTTTAGGTGCTCAAGTAAATGCATATACAAATTTTAATCAGACTTCATATTTGTTTTATACAAGTGAAAACTTCTATGAAGGATTAGGACTATTGATTAATTTCGTACAAAACCCTTACTTAACTGATGAGAATGTAGAGAAGGAAAAGGGAATAATTGGGCAAGAAATTGTCATGTATGAGGACAATCCAAATTGGAAGGTTTATTTTAATCTATTAAGGGCAATGTACCACAATCATCCGATTAGAATCGATATAGCTGGAACAGTGGAAAGTATAAATACCATAGACAAGGAATTGCTCTATAAGACATACAAGACATTTTACAATCCTTCTAATATGGTCTTGTTTGTAATTGGTGATTTATCCTTTGAAGAGATAATGGAAACAGTAAACACATCAGAAAGGAAATTTGAAAAAAGCACAGAAGATATTGAAAGAATATTTCCGCAGGAGCCTGAAGGAATTAAAGAAAAGATGGTTGAAGAGCAAATGTCCACATCTATGCCCTTGTTTTATATGGGATTTAAGGATTTAGATATAGGCTATAAAGGTAAGGATTTGATAAAAAAGGATGTAGTTACCAATATTATTCTAGACATGCTATTTGGCGAAAGTTCAGAATTTTATAATCAGCTTTATGAGGAAGGATTAATTGATAGAAGTTTCGGATCGTTTTTTACCTCCAAGGAGAATTATGGCCATTCACTTTTAGTTGGGCAATCTAACGATATAGAGCTATTGTTTAAAAAGATAATAAATCAAATAGAACAACCCCTAGATGAGTTATTGAAAGAGGAGGATTTCTTGAGAATCAAAAGGAATGAACTGGGCAACTTCATTTTAGGAATGAATTCCATAGAATTTATTGCCAATAATTTCACGGATCTTTACTTTAGTGAGTTTATGATTACAGATTATCTTGAACTATTAAAAGAGATAACATTTGAGGATATTAAAAGTAGATTTGCATCACATTTTAGAGAAGAAAATCTGGCTCTATCAATAATTAGACCATCATAATTATCAAAGACCAAACTTTATGATATACTTAATAGATAATTTTTTATTGAGAGGTGGAAGGCAATGGACCCAGTAGCATTTGAGATATTTGACATCCCAATAAGATGGTATGGAATATTTATTGCATTAGCATTTTTATTAGGTACTGTTTTAGCTTTGAGAGAAGCAAAGAGAAGGGGACTAAACGAAGAGATATTGATAGATTTGTTGCTCTTCATAATTCCTGCAGCGTTGATAGGAGCTAGACTTCATTTTGTAATCTTTAGGTGGGATAACTATATGAGCAATCCAATGGAGATTTTAAATATACGTGGCGGAGGGCTAGCGATTCATGGTGGAATAATTGCTGCGGTTATCGTAGGCTATATATTCTGTAGAGTAAGAAAGGTTAGATTCTGGGAACTGGCAGATATTATAGCACCAAGTTTGATTTTAGGTCAAGCTATAGGTAGATGGGGTAATTATGTAAATCAGGAGGCTTATGGTGGGCCTACAGATTTGCCATGGGGAATTATGATAGATGGAGTCAAGGTACATCCAACATTTTTTTATGAATCCATATGGAATTTTACAGTATTCTTGTTTTTAGTATGGTATACACGAAAGAAGTCCAAGGTTGATGGAGAGGTATTTCTGCTCTATGTAATGCTCTACTCCTTAGCTAGGTTTTTTATCGAAGGATTGAGAACCGATAGTTTGATGTTTGGAGATATTAGGGTAGCACAGTTAATCAGTCTTGTTTCTATAGTCATAGCTGCAATTATATTTTATCGAAGGAGAAAACAAGTTTTATAATTTAATAAAAAGATAAAAATAACAATGCGACATGTGTCGCATTGTTATTTTTATTGTCATTTAGAGCATAATCACGCCTTTTAATAATGCGAACTATATCTAATTATGTAAAAAAAGGACTAAAGTCCTATTTATATCTTAAAATAGTAGAAAAGGGTGGAAGGAATTATGGAAAGGGTATAGAATGTATATAATAGTGGTGGTAAGTGGAGTGAAGTGGTAAATTTCATGAAGGTGGTAGATCATATGTTTATTGGTGAGTATCAACATTCAATAGATACCAAAGGAAGAATCATTATTCCATCCAAATTTAGAGGTGAACTTGGTTACGAATTCGTAATAACCAAGGGCTTGGATAACTGTCTTTTTGTCTACCCACAAGATGAGTGGAAAGTAATAGAGGACAAGCTAAAATCACTACCACTCACCAACAAAGATGCTAGGGCTTTTATTAGGTTTTTCTTTTCTGGAGCTAGTGAATCAAATTTAGATAAACAAGGGAGAGTATTAATCCCTGCTAATCTTAGGGAGCATTCCAAGATAGACAAGGATGCGGTTGTCATAGGTGTATCTACCAGATTAGAGATATGGAGTAAGGAAAATTGGGAAAGCTATATTGATGAAGATAATCTTAGCTATGATAGTATAGCAGAAAAGATGGCTGAACTTGGCATTTAATGCGGAGGTAATAGATGGAATTTAAACATATACCA
>CAZZCQ010000040.1:0-9255 GCA_964652285.1 uncultured Tissierella sp. | reverse complement strand
TGGTACACTTTCTTGTTGACAAAAGCACGAAGGAAAGGCGGAAACACCCTTAGTTAAAGTTGAAGTCCAAGTAGAAGTTAAGAGTAAGAAAGTTACAAGAATAGACTTAATAGAACACCAAAACGGATTAGGGTCAGATGCTGAAATAATTATCCAAGACATGATAGAACAAAATACATATGATGTTGATGCAATTAGCGGAGTGACTGCTTCTAGTGAAGTGATAAAAAGTGCAGTTAGCCATGCTTTAAAGAAAGGGAGTACATATTGAATAGAGATGAGATGTTAGGGAAAATAGATACTAGTATGATCCAACAATTGGAAAGTTATCTGTAATAATGGGAAGTTCCCATCAAAATGAGAAGCAGATTATAAACCAAGAACTATTTATTAACTTGGCATCACAAAATAAAAAAATATTTATGCAGGAAGAGAAGTCTATATTAACAAGGATAAAAGAATATATTATAAATAAGATTAGATTATACCAATATTAGATTAAATATATTTCTTTAATCAAACTACCATCTAAAACCTTGATTTGAAAGCAATCATCTTCGAGTACTCCATATGAATGAGGATTGTTTTCCTTAGGGAAAGTTATACTTCCTGGATTAATGAAGTATAGACCATCCTTTTTTTCAGCCCTTAGAATATGGGTGTGTCCATAAATAAAAGCTGAACCTTCCTTTAACTTAACCATCTTGTTTTCGTTATATATATGACCATGGGTCAAGAATAGTCTCCTATCATTGTATAATATACTAGAGTGTTCAGCCATTATAGGAAAATTTAAAGTCATTTGATCTACTTCACTATCACAATTTCCTCTTACAGCAATAATCCTATCGGAGTAATTATTCAAAATCTCAATAACACCCTTAGGATTATAATCCTTAGGAAGTGGATTTCTCGCTCCATGATAAAGTATATCTCCTAAGATTACAATATAATCTGCATTCTCAGCTTGATATCTTTTCATAGCTTTATCTAAATAAAAAACTGATCCATGTATATCCGATATAAAAAACAACTTCACTATAACCACCTCTTAATTTTTATATCATATATTATACCCGTGTAAGGCTTGAGTCAATCCGGAAAACGAAGACAATTCCTTAGAATTTGTGACAGTATCCCTCATTGTTTGAATCTTCGATTAATGCTATAATTAAACTAATAATAATTGGGGGTGATAAGTATGAAAGAATCTAAGTATATTCCTGAAGTCAAATCTGTTTTAAAATCCAGGATAATCAGTGTTCCAAATTCAATTTATAAGGCAAGTGGAATTAATGTTCTTGGAACAAGAATTAAGTCCCTGATTTTTACATCAGATGTAGCTATTATAAAGAACAACAATGCACAATCAGTTATAGCAGTATATCCATTTACACCACAATTATCGATTATTCATGCTATATTAGAAGTTGCACCAGTACCAGTCTTTGTAGGTGTGGGTGGTGGCTTGACTACAGGACATAGATCAGTGCAAATAGCTTTACAAGCAGAGCTTATGGGGGCATTTGGTGTTGTGGTCAATGCACCAACTAAGGTGGATGTTATTGCTGAGATGAGAAAAACAATTGACATACCTATTATTTCTACAATTGCGTCAGAACATGATGATTATAGAGCAAAGATTGAAGCTGGAGTAAGCATATTAAACATCTCAGGTGGAAAAGATACAGTGGACCTAGTAGCTAATATCAGGAAAGATTTAGGACATGAATTTCCAATAATTGCTACTGGTGGGCCTACAGAAGAAAGTGTATTAGCAACTATAGATGCTGGAGCAAATGCTATTACATATACTCCACCAACATCTGCAGAGATTTTTGAACAGATTATGATTAAATATAGACAAGAAGATTAAGAACCCTCTGAAGGGTTCTTTTATTTATAATAGTCCTTAGACTCTTTGAATACAAGGGGTTTAGGGATTTTATTTTTTAATTTTAAAGCCAATTGATTATAAGTATATAAATGTGTTTAGCACAAAACAAATAGGGGTATTGGGTATTATACAAATACACTATTTATAGTGTAGAGGTAAGAATGAATATTACCTTAGAAACTGTAGAAAGCTACTAATCTATAGTACGAGAAGAATTGCCGCAATATTATGATAAGAATTAATAGGAGGGAATAAGATGAATGATATTATAACACCAACGGGATTTCAAGCAATACTGACATTAGTACCGATAGTCGTGATACTAGCACTATTATTTATGAAGGTTAATATGTTGGTAGCTGGATTAGTCGGTGGAATTTTAGCCATGATAATAGGTGGAATTGGTATAACCAGAGCAAATGAACTATTGTTAGAAGGACTAAATATTTTAACAATAAAAGTACCGATAATCAACTCTGCAATTGCGGGAGCAGTGTTCAAATCTGGTGGCTATTTGGCTTCATTAACTCTAGTTAGGAGAAAAATAGGTGGTAAAGTAGAATATTTGGCAGCATTTATAGTGCTTCTAATGTCACTAGCCACTTATATGTCAGGGATTGGTGGAGGAACTGCTATGGTACTTGCACCTTTAGCTTTTGCAGCAGTAGGAGCTATACCTGAAGTAATTGTAGGTATGTCCATTACAGCAGCGGTATCATTTACAACATCACCTGCATCTTTGGAGACTGCTGTAGCTACTAGTTTAGCAAACATTTCAGCTGTAGACTATGTTGCGACTATGAGACCATACTGGGCATTATTTACAGTTATAGGAGTAGCCATAGCTTTTATAGGTACAAAGAGAAGAGGTACTCTTTTTGAAGGTGAAGAATCGGAAGAGATGAAGGCAAAATCAAATCATGAATTATTTAGAAACACTATACCTGTAATTTTCTTATTATTCGCTGTTTTAGTTGGACCGCTTATTAATAATGCGGTAGGATTCCCAATTCTAGGACCTCTTATGTATATGGTTATCACTGTAGGATTAATAGCATTATTTACTGATTTCAGTTTGGGGCAATCTGCAGATGCCATGATTGATGGATCAACCTATATATTGACCAAGTTGTTCCAGGTTGGGATCTTCTTAACATTCATTAATTTAATCGGTGACACAGGCGCATTTACAGTTATTGTAAATGTGGCCAATATGGTGCCTGCTAGTCTTGTAGTTCCTGTATCTGTATTAGCAGGATTTGCGATAGGGGTACCTGCAGGTGCTTATGTTGGTAGTATATTAGCCTTAGTATTACCAGTAGCAGTGTCTCTAAATCTTCCAGTAATAGCTATAGGCTTTATTACAATGGGGGTTGGTTTCGGAAGCCAGTTGAGTTTTGTAAACATCACAACACAAGCATTATCAGTTGGATTCGAGACTCCAATTTTAGGTATTGTGCGTGGAAATACCAAGTGGATATTAGTTAACTTAGCATTACTCGTCGTTTTGTCGGGTATTTTTGGCTAGTGAATGAGGAGGGAGAATATGAGTATTCTTTTTAAAAACATCATTATAGATTCCAGTGACAATAAGGTTGATCTATTAGTTGAAGGAAGTGAGATTAAGAAAATAGGCAAGAATTTAGA
The DNA here is from genome assembly GCA_964652285.1 of uncultured Tissierella sp. Classification (GTDB taxonomy): domain Bacteria; phylum Bacillota; class Clostridia; order Tissierellales; family Tissierellaceae; genus JAAYTL01. Next base: position 5,711 of record CAZZCQ010000040.1, on the reverse strand, counting down.
TATAGCAGCAGAAAGGATTATAGATGGTGAGGGTCGGGTTTTATCACCAGGATTTGTTGAGGGTCACATTCATTTGGATAAGGCTCTAATAGCAGATAGAATGCCAAATAAATCAGGTACTCTTTTGGAAGCTTTGGAAGTTACAGCCAAGCTTAAACCCACATTTACCAAGGAGGATATTGAAGATAGAGCAAGAAGAGCTTTAGATATGGTAATTTCCAAGGGAACTACCCATATTAGAACCCATGCAGAATTTGATCCTTCTGGTGGTTTTCATGGATTTGAAACTATCATGAAACTCAGGGAAGAATACAAGGATATAATAAATATGCAAGTAGTGGCCTTCCCACAGGAAGGTATTATCAAGGCTCCAGGTACAGAAGATATGATGTACAGAGCTATGGATATGGGAGCAGATGTTGTAGGTGCAGTACCTTATAATGATACCAGTGCTGAAGAGCATATAGATATTGTCTTCAAAATAGCTAAAAAATATGACAAAGACTTGGACCTTCATCAAGACTTTAAAGATGACTATGAGGGACAATCAATTGAATATCTTGCTAGAAAGACCATTGCTGAAGGATATCAAGGAAGGGTTTCAGTGGGTCATATGACTAGCATTGGTGCTATGCCTGATGACAAATTAAAACCAATTCTTGAGCTTATGGCCGAGGCGGATATTACCGTTATGTCCTTACCAATGACCGACTTACACCTTGGGGGAAGGAAGGATGAATACAATGTAAGGCGAGCTCTTACGCCTATTAGGAAGTTAAGGGATGCAGGTGTAAATGTAGTTTTAGCCTCAAATAATATTAGAAATCCTTTCACCCCTTATGGCAATGGAGATCTGCTACAGGTAGCTATGCTAGCTATTCCAGTTGCTCATCTAGGTGGCTCAGATGATATTGGAACTGTACTTCCTATGATTACTACAAACCCAGCTAGGGCTTTAGGCTTAAAGGGATATGGAATTAAAGAGGGCAATGAAGCTGATTTAGTTTTATCGGATGTAAAGAAATATGCAGATTTGATTCTAGATGTACCTCAAAGACTATTTGTAATTAAGAGTGGCAAGATTGTATATGAAGTAGTCCATGAGGTTAAAAAGTATTATTAATGAAATAGGTGGAAGAATATTCTTCCACCTATTATTATCAGAAATATAATTGAATATTATAATCCTATATACAAATGGAGGTAAGAGTATGTCAAGGAAAATATATAGTAGTGACATGGCATTGGAATCAGGGCCATACTCTAATGCTGTTGATGCAGGAGAGTATGTATTTGTTTCAGGACAAACAGCTAGAAATTCAAGAGGAAAAAATAGGGATGTTGAGAGCATTGCAGGACAAACCCAAGAATGTTTCAATATCTTATTTGATATATTGAAATCTGCTGACTTGACATCTGATGATGTTGTAAAGGTAAATATCTTTCTCACCAGTATGGAGCATTTCAATGAGATGAATGAAGTCTATAAGAAACAATTTTCTGCACCATATCCTGCTAGAACAACTGTAGCAGTTGTGGAATTACCTCTTAAAGCTGATATTGAAATAGAGCTGATAGCGAGAAAACCAAGGTTGGATAGCTAGAATGTATATGCAGAGTAGATTAGGGGAAATATTAAGAAAGAATGTTAGGAGATGATGGGATGCTGAAAACTATAATTAATAAAAACACCTATCAGGATTCAGTCGTGTTGATGTTATTGACCAATGAAATATCTACAATAGAAGGAGTAAAAAAGGTCTCTATCATGATGGGAACACCTGCCAACAAAGATATATTTGAGAATAGTGGATTGAAAACTCCAGAATTAGAGGAAGCCTCAGCTAATGATATGGTCCTTGTCATTGATGCTGAAAGTGATGAAGTAATAGATAAGGTATTAATAGATATGGAGGAGTTTTTGACAAATCAATCCAAGAGTTCTAGCGAGAAGATTGGAAAGATAATTAGATCATGGGAAGGAGCTTTAAGTGAATTACCAGATGCAAATCTAGCAGTTATATCAGTACCAGGTATATATGCTGCTAGTGTAGCTAATAGAGCTCTTGATGAAGATTTAAATGTATTTATATTTAGCGACAATGTGGAAAAGAATGATGAAGTAAATTTAAAGAAAAAAGCTCAGCAAAAAGGACTTTTGTGTATGGGACCAGATAGTGGAACTGGGATTATCAATGGAATACCTATAGCCTTCACCAATGATGTAAGACCAGGAAGGATAGGAGTTATTGGGGCTTCAGGCACAGGAATCCAAGAGGTGATTTCAATAATTGATAGATTAGGAGAAGGTGTCAGCAATGCAATAGGTACAGGGGGTAGGGATTTATCAGAAGATGTAGGTGGAATCACCATGTTGAGTGCAATAGCTACCCTAGCAGAAGATGAAAACACAGATGTTATAACTATAATTTCAAAGCCACCAGCAAAGGGTGTTAGAGATAAGATAATGAATTATCTTCGTTCCTTAGATAAGCCTGTAGTGACTATATTCTTGGGAGAAAAGCCTGAATATCATGAAGAAAACCTATATCATGCATATACCTTAGAAGAAGCAGCAAGAATTTCTGTTAGCTTGGCTAGGGGACAAGAGTTAGAGCCATTTAGAATTGGAGCTTCTATTGAGTTAGAAAAAGATGACAAAGACAAGACTATAAAGGCTTATTATTCAGGTGGTACCCTAGCAGGAGAAGCAGCAATGTTGATAAAAGATAGTCTAGGAATTGGTGAGGAAGAAGTAGATGTAAAGGGATATATGCTTAAATATAATGGTTATGAAGTAATAGATTTAGGTGATGATCAGTATACTCAAGGGAAGCCACATCCAATGATTGATCCAACAACTAGGGTTCAATATATGGAAAAAGCAATGGAGGATGAATCTACACAAATAGTTCTATTTGATTTGGTTTTAGGATATGGATCTCATGAAGATCCAGCAAATACTTTAGTGCCAACTATCAAAAAGCTAAAAGAAGAAGCCAAAAAGAAAGATAGAGAAGTCCATTTTGTTACTTCTATATGCGGAACCAAGACAGACCCCCAAGGATATGATAAGCAAAGACAAACAATGGAAGAAATAGGTGTTCTTGTATGTGATACTAACAATGAAGCGGTTGAAAAGGCATTGGCATTAATTGGAGGGGCCATTGAATATAAGGAGAAGGATATAAGACCTAGGGAGACAAGGACTGAAAAGGTAGAAGTCAAGGTATCAGATAGCATGAGAGATTTAATAAATACGAAGCCTAGAATTATTAATATAGGACTTAAGAGTTTTGCTGAGACTTTAGAATCATTCCCTTGCGAAGTTGTTCAATATGATTGGAGACCAGTAGCAGGTGGGGATATGGAATTGATAAAGGTATTGGACTTTTTAAGAAATTATCAATACCAGGAATAGGAGGAGAATAAAATGACCTATAAGACTATAGATGATGCCAATAGAGCAGTAATCGATAAAATTGTAGCTTCTTCCCCAATGTTATTGGATGTGGTACCTGCAAAGGAAGTAATCAAAGAATTGAATGGACGAACCCTTTTACATGCTGGTCCACCCATAGAGTGGGAGAATATGCCATCACCAGTCCAAGGCTCATGCATTGGAGCAGTATTGTTTGAAGGATGGGCGAGTAATGAAGAAGAAGCATTAGACTTGTTGTCCACAGGGCAAATTGACTTTATTCCATGCCATCATGTGGACGCTGTTGGTCCTATGGGAGGGATAACCTCTGGAAATATGCCTGTATTTGTTATAGAGAATACTACAGAAGGGAACAGGGCCTATTGTATAATGAATGAGGGTATTGGTAAGGTGCTCAGGTTTGGAGCCTATTCCCAAGATGTTATAGATAGACTTCATTGGATGGCGGATGTATTGGGACCAGTCTTGAGTAAAGCTTTAAGAAAAATGGAGAAAGGGCTAAGCATAAACCCTATGATAGCAAAGGCAGTGGCTATGGGGGATGAATTTCATCAAAGAAATATTGCAGCTTCCTTGGTATTTCTTAAAGAACTAAGTCCAACCATAGTATCTTTAGATATAGATGATAAGGACATGGAAGATGTTATAAAGTTCCTAGCTGATACGGATCAATTCTTCTTGAATGTGATGATGGCTGCAGGCAAAGCAGTAATGGATGGTGCTCGCACAATAGAACATGGGACTGTAGTTACAGCTATGACTAGAAATGGAGAAAACTTTGCTATCAGAATAGCTGGGATGGGAGATGAATGGTTTACTGCACCTGTAAATACACCTCAAGGATTATATTTCACAGGATTTACAGGAGAGGATGCTAATCCGGATATAGGTGATAGTGCTATTACTGAAACTTTTGGTGTAGGGGGAATGGCAATGATAGCAGCACCAGCAGTAACAAGATTTGTTGGTACAGGTGGATTTAGCGATGCCTTAAATACCTCTAATGATATGATGGAGATCTGTATAGATCATAATCCTAATTTTATAGTTCCAACTTGGGATTTTCAGGGTATTTGTTTAGGAATTGATGCTAGAAAGGTAGTAGAGACAGGTATAACACCTGTAATCAATACTGGTATAGCTCATAAAGTCGCTGGTTTGGGGCAGATTGGAGCAGGAACGGTTCGTCCACCAATAGAATGTTTCGAAAAAGCAGTCACAGCCTATGCTAAGAAATTAGGATATGAAGGGTAAGTAAAAGTAGCTTGCTTGTTCTAGATATAATATTTGGAACAAGCAAGGAATTGTAAGGAAAATTAAGATGAAAAAAACAATCTATGCTAAATCAGTTTCAATAACTGTATTAGATCAACTGAATAAAGAGAACAAGGTACATTCTACCTTTGAAAATGGGATAAACTTGATAAGCAAAGATGGGCTTATTTTTATTGGCTCAGAGAAAAATGTGCTTCTCCCTTTTGGTATTCATTTGAGAAAAAAGGATATCAAGGAATTAGAAGGTCTACAAAAGGATAGTATATTTACCTTCAATAAGGATAAGAAGAGTTTATACTTTGAAGATAAGATAATCGACTTGAATAGTGCCCATTATTTTTCTCAAAAACTACCAGATAATAGAGCTCATATAGAAGACTCAGCTTTGAATTATATCTATAAAGAAATAATCAGGATGGATTTTGATACAGGTCTAGATACAAGAATAAGCAAATTATTATCAGAAGAAAATCTAATGATAGAGGGTTTAAGAAAAGCCACTATATCACGGGATGCTAGATATATAGAGACAAATTTACGCAAGATAATAGGAAGAGGAAAAGGATTAACTCCTTCAGGAGACGATATGCTAATAGGTTTGATGTGGCTTAATGATCTTAGAGAATTCATGAGCAGAGAATTTATAAAAATTCTCAAGAAATTGATATTAGAAGAAGAGTTAACTACAGATATAAGTGTGAATTACTTGAAAGCTGCTTTCGCAAAATCATATAATAGCTTGCTTATTGACTTATATAAAGCATTATATAATAAAGATAATGAAGGTATAAAACATAACATCATCGGAATGATTGAGTATGGTCACACATCAGGGCGTGATACTTTAAGTGGTATAGCCTTGGGTGTAGATATAATTATGAAGAAAGCCTTGACTATACTTGGGTAAGTTAAGATTGAAGGGGAGAAAATTATGAGTATAATTTCAAAGATTTTACCACTCATATTGATATTTACAGTATCCTGTAGCCCAGTA
>CAZZCQ010000039.1:8572-9259 GCA_964652285.1 uncultured Tissierella sp. | reverse complement strand
ATATCCATCTTAATTGGATATCTTATATAATTAGAGTATCTTTTTACCAAATTCTTGATTCTATATTCCTCTAAATATTCATCATAATCTTCATCCTCAGTAGATTCTTTCAACTTTAAGACTATCTTTGTTCCTGTAGCCTCTTTTTCAGATAATTCAATAGTGTAACCATCAACTCCACTGGATTCCCATTTATATGCCTCATCACTACCATAAGCCTTGCTGATGACTGTGACATTGTCTGCTACCATAAATGCAGAATAGAAGCCTACACCAAATTGACCAATTATGTCATATCCATCCTTTAATTCATTGTCCTGTTTAAAGGCAAAAGAACCGCTATTTGCAATTATACCTAGGTTTGATTCCAACTCTTCCTTAGTCATTCCGATACCAGTATCTAAAACTGTTAAAGTTCTGTCATCTTTATCAATAGAAATATTTATAAAATAGTCACTCTTATTAAAGACAATACTATCGTCTGTAAGTGCTTTGTAGTACATTTTATCTATAGCATCACTGGCATTTGAGATCAATTCACGTAAAAAAATCTCCTTATTTGTGTAAATAGAATTGATAACTAAATCAAGTAATCTTTTAGATTCTGCCTTAAATTCTTTCTTTTCCATACATACCTTCTCCTTATCCCAAATAATATAATTAGCAATCGAGCATTCCGAGTGCTAA
>CAZZCQ010000039.1:0-8562 GCA_964652285.1 uncultured Tissierella sp. | reverse complement strand
TTCTTATAGCAAAAAGAGTCCAATTAGTGTATTCTATTTATATTGATTATTAGTGAGAGATAGTAGGAGTGGATCATATGCTAGGTACAATAGTGAATAGTCTAGCTGTAATAATAGGTTCTATAGTGGGGATTAGTTTAAAAAGTGGAATAAATGAGAAATATAAGAACACAATAATGGATGGGATAAGTCTAGCCGTTATTATTATTGGTATAATGGGTGGAATCAAATCTCAAAATGTGGTGTTGGTTGTAATTAGTCTAGCTTTAGGAGGTTTGATCGGAGAAATAATCGATATAGAAGGTAGACTTGATAGGCTAGGTACTAAGGTAGAGTCTTATTTCGGGAAGGGTGATACAAACTTCTCAAAAGCCTTTGTAAGTGCAACTCTGGTATATTGTATAGGGGCCATGGCCATAGTAGGATCCCTTGAGTCAGGACTTACTGGCAATCATCAAACTCTTTTTGCCAAGTCTGCATTAGATGGTATCACTGCCATTGTATTTGCTTCTACCTTGGGTATTGGAACTGCATTCTCAGCCATTTCCATATTTATCTATCAGGGTAGTATTACCCTATTAGCTAGATACTTAAAGGATATTTTGACAGTAGATGCAGTCACAGAGATGTCAGCAGTAGGTGGGATACTGATCATAGCAATAGGTATCAATCTATTAAATCTTAAGAAAATTAAAGTAGGAAATCTATTACCAGCTGTTTTTATACCATTGATTTACTATTTTATTACAAACATGATAGGAAATGGGATATAATTAAAGGAAATAAGCAAAAAGGAAAGGAAAGATTAAATATTAGATGAATTTATGAGGATATGACTTAAATTGATAATTAATAAAACTTGAAATGTGATTTTCTTTAAGGTAACATGAATATAGGCAATTAGCACTCGGCGAAGATGAGTGCTAATAATATAAAAGAAATCAAGGAGGAAGTATTTTATGAATTTAAAGCCATTAGGTGACAGAGTTGTCATTAAAAAAGTAGAAGTAGAAGAAAAGACCAAATCCGGTATAGTATTGCCAAGTTCTGCTCAAGAGCAACCTCAAATGGCAGAGGTTATTGCAGTAGGCAGTGAGATACTAAACGATGAAAAGAAAAAAGGTCAAATTAAAGTGGGAGACACCGTGATATTCTCCAAATATGCTGGTACAGAAGTAACTGTTGATGGAGAAGAATTAAACATTTTAAAATTAAGTGATATTTTAGCTGTAGTAGAGTAAATATATAAGATTAAAAGGAGTGTATATTAATATGGCGAAGGAAATTAAATTTGGTGAAGATGCTCGTCGTTCAATGGAAACGGGTATTAATAAATTAGCTGATACTGTCAAGGTAACACTAGGACCTAAAGGAAGAAATGTTGTAATTGATAAAAAGTATGGTGCACCTTTAATAACAAATGATGGTGTAACTATTGCCAGAGAAGTAGAATTAGAAGATAGGTATGAAAATATGGGAGCTCAATTGGTAAGAGAAGTAGCTACTAAGACTCAAGATGTTGCAGGGGATGGTACTACAACAGCTACATTATTGGCTCAAGGAATTATAAGGGAAGGACTTAAAAATGTAGCAGCAGGAGCAAACCCTATAATTTTACAAAATGGTTTAAGGGCAGCTGTAGATAAGGCTGTAGAAGGTGTTAAGGGATTTTCGAAAAAAGTTGACTCAAAGGAAGATATAGCTCAAGTAGCTGCTATTTCTGCTGGGGATGCAAAAATCGGAGAATTAATAGCTGACGCTATGGAAAAGGTTGGAAATGATGGGGTTATAACTGTAGAAGAATCTAGGTCTATGGGAACTACATTAGAAGTAGTAGAAGGTATGCAATTTGATAGAGGATATGTGTCTGCATATATGGTAACTGATACTGATAAGATGGTAGCTGAAATGGAAGAACCATATATTTTGATAACAGATAAGAAGATTTCAAATATCCAAGATCTATTACCTATATTAGAACAAGTAGTACAACAAGGCAGATCATTGGTAATAATAGCTGAAGATGTTGAAGGGGAAGCAATGGCTACCCTAGTTGTAAATAAATTAAGAGGCACTATTAATGCTGTAGCTGTTAAGGCTCCAGGCTTTGGTGATAGAAGAAAAGAAATGTTAAGAGATATATCTATTTTAACTGGTGGTACTGTAATATCAGAAGAAGTAGGATATGATTTGAAGGAAGCTACTTTAGAAATGTTAGGTAAAGCTGCAAAGGTTAAAGTAGACAAGGAAAACACTGTAATCGTAGATGGTTCAGGCTCACAAGAAGAGATTAAGAATAGAATTAAACAAATAAAGACACAAATAGAAGAATCTGAATCAGAATTTGACAAAGAAAAACTACAAGAAAGATTAGCTAAACTATCAGGTGGAGTTGCAGTAATTCAAGTTGGTGCTGCTACAGAAACTGAACTAAAAGAAAAGAAATCAAAGATAGAAGATGCTTTAGCTGCAACAAGAGCTGCTGTAGAAGAAGGCATTGTCCCTGGTGGAGGAACTGTATTAGTAGATGTGATTCCAGAGGTAGAAAAGTTACTTGAAAGTTTTGATGGAGATGAAAAAACTGGAGTCAACATCATCATTAGGGCTTTAGAAGAACCAGTGAGACAAATAGCTTCAAATGCAGGATTAGAGGGTTCAATAGTGGTAGAAAAGGTTAAAGAAAATGGTGCAGGAGTTGGGTTTAATGCTTTAACAGAAGAATATGTTGATATGATTAAATCAGGAATAGTTGACCCAACTAAGGTAACCAGATCAGCTCTTCAAAATGCTGCTAGTGTAGCAGCAATGATATTGACAACAGAAAGTGCAATAGCAGATGTAGAAAAAGAAGATCCAGCTGCAGCAATGGCGGGCATGGGTGGAGGAATGGGAATGATGTAATATCATTTAACCCTGTTCACTAGGATTATTATAAAACTTTGCATAAGTAGAAAACTTATGCAAAGTTTTTTAATTTTTTGCAGTACTTATTGGGCCTTATCCGTTATACTAATTAGAGAAGAATGAATCATCTTCTTATTATTATGAATGAATGAGGTGTATTAATGAAGAAAAGAGATATTTATATATTATTATCCCATAGTGGTTCTGTATTTTCTAAAGCAATCAATCTTTATACAAAAGAACCCTATACCCATGTATCCATAGCTTTAGATAAAAACCTACATGAATTCTATAGCTTTGGTAGGATTAAACCATATAATCCAGTATTAGGTGGATTTGTAAAAGAGGATATTGAAGGAGGAAGCTTTAAGAGATTTCCCAATACGATATGTGCCCTATATTCACTAAAAATTACATATAAGCAATTTAGAATGCTAAAAAGAGAACTAAACAAATTCAAAAGAGAAGGCGATAAATATGGATATAATCTAATTGGAGTAGTAAGCGCTGCATTTAATTATCCAATTCATAGAGAATATAAATACTTTTGCTCCCAGTTTGTTTCAGAATTACTTTTAAAAAGTGGAATCAAAATAATAGATAAAAACCCTAGTCTAACAGCACCAATGGATTTAATAGCTAATGATGAATTAGAATGTATCTATAAAGGGTATCTTAGCAATATTTCAATATTATTATCACATTCTACATAAGATGCAGTAGTTATATTTGAATGTCCGTTATTATTATAGAGAGGAGGGGAGGCATGGACTCTGAGAATCAATTAATAGAAAAAGCCAAAGAGGGCAACGAAGATTCATTTTCAAAACTAATAGATATTTATAAGAACTATATATTTGCAATTATACTTAATTTTATAAAAGATTATAATGAAGTTGAAAATGTAGCTCAAGAGGTTTGCTTACAAATCTATGTCTCCTTACCTAATTATCAACAGCAGAATTTCAAAGCTTGGATAGGACGAATAGCTACAAACAAGTCAATTGATTGGCTTAGAAGGAAGAAAGCAAAATTTAAAGATGAAGCATTGGGGGATAATGTGTTAGAAAGGCTTTATCAAGACCAAAAGGATAGTCCGGAAATTCTTTTGGTTGAAAAGGAGAGAAGAGAAGAATTAAATAGTGTTCTACATAGTATTCCAGATATCTATAGGATTACATTAGAGAAGTTCTATTTTCAAGATAAGTCCTATGAAGCAATAGCTGATGAGGAAGAAGTGAGTGTAAAGACCATTGCCTCAAGACTATATAGGGGTAAGATTTTATTAAGAGAAAGATGGAGGGATAAAGATGAAACATTATGATTATGTAGAATGGTTACTATACAAAACGAAATCATTATCAAATGGCAAATTAGATGAAATGGAAGAACACCTATATAATTGTAATCTTTGTATGGATATCTTTCTTTCTCTAATAGGTGAGGATGAGTTAGAATTTGTTAGTAATATCGTATCTGAAGATTTTTCTTCAAATGTGGTAGAAAAAATTTCAATAGATAAAATCAAAAGAATAGAAGTAAATAATAATAAAAGAGTATTCAATGACCAATTTATGTATTATATAGCAGTAGCATCTGTCACTATATTTTTGACAATAGGAGGCTTTTATACAAACTTAGTGGATGCAGTACCAAAGATAAAAGATTCTATTCAAGTGATTGAAGAAGATAGACCTAATCATATAGCTAAGTTTTCTGATAGGATAGTTAATTCCACATCAAAGTTATTGTTGAGCATAGAAAATATGAGCCAATTAGAGGAGGATAATAATGAGAGATAAAAGTAAGATTATTGGATTTATATTGTCAGTTATTCCAGGTTTAGGACATCTATATATAGGTTTAAGAGAAAGGGCCTTGATATTTTCAGGTTTATTAGGTGCAGGATTTTTGGCAAGTGTATTTATTGGATTTGTAAGCTATAGTGAATTCGGGTTTTTACTGTTTATGGTAGGATATGCAATTCTTTGGCTAATTGCCTTAATAGATATGTTTTCTTCATGGAGGAAGATTGAGATAAGGAATTTATATACAAATGCTGAGGGAATAGATGACATAAATATCGATACTAAGATTAATAAAAAAACTTTAACCTTAGCCTTATCTGTTATACCAGGGGCAGGTCATATGTATATGGGGTATCAAAGCAAAGGATTACTCATAATGGGAACATTTTTCCTTTCTATATTCTTTATGGGATGGTTAGGTATATCATTACTCCTATTCTTATTACCATTGATTTGGTTTTATAGCTTCTTTGATGCAATGCATCTGGTGGATGATTCAAAAGAAGTTCTAGAAAATCAAAAGCTAGAACTCCCAAATATAAAGCCTGAATGGTTAGGTATAGGACTGATAGCTATAGGTATTATAATAATCTTGGAGAGAATCCTATATCCTTTGATTGATTATGAGATTAGAAGATATATTCAAACATCCATAGTATCCTTGATATTCATAGTTGCAGGTGTTGCTATATTGATAAAGAATAAAAAGACCTTAGCATCAGAAGGCATAGAAGAAGATCAGGATTATGTAGAGATAGTTGAGGAGGAAGAAATTCATGAAGATTAAGAGAGTTGGCACTATTTCTATGAGTCTTGTTCTCATTGGATTTGGTCTGATATTATTCATAGCGCAAATTAGCAAAATATCAGCAGTAGAATTAGCCATAAAGTTTTGGCCTGCTATACTCCTATTATTAGGTGGAGAACTATTGTATTGCGGATATAGAAAGCAAAGAGACAAGGATGATGTAGTCATTAAATATGATATATTTTCAATATTTATAGTAACCACCATACTTTTTGTAAACATTGGATTATATGGCTTAATGGAAACAGGAATCTTAGATTATATTAAGTTAAGAGTTCGTGAAGAGACATATAGGTATGAAATGCAAATAGAAGAGAATTATAATCAAAAGGGTACTTAAAAGGTACCCTTTTATGATTGATTTTTGTTTGGAAATTTGTTAAGTTTATAAGAAATATTTAATCATTTTTATAAATCGATATTTGTGATATACTAAAACAAAACAAAAGAGGAGGAATTAAAGTGGAATTTGTTAGTGATGGTTTAACATTTGATGATGTGCTTTTGGTCCCACAGAAATCAGAGATACTCCCAAGGGACATAAATGTTGGCACATACTTGACTAAGTCAATTAAATTAAATATACCCCTTATGAGCGCTGGCATGGACACAGTAACAGAAGCTAGAATGGCTATTGCCATGGCAAGAGAAGGGGGAATAGGTATTATTCATAAGAATATGACAATAGAGCAACAAGCTCTGGAGGTAGACAAGGTAAAAAGGTCAGAACACGGTGTAATTACAGATCCTTTTTTCTTATCTCCTGTTCATGCTGTTTCCGATGCTCTAGAATTGATGGAGAGATATAGGATTTCTGGCGTACCTATAACGGATGATAAAGGAAAATTGATAGGGATAATAACCAATCGAGATATCAGATTTGAAACCAATGTAAATAAAAGAATTGATGAAGTGATGACTAAGGAAAACCTAGTTACTGCAAGAATAGATATTACCATGGATGAAGCCTTAGAGATATTGAAACAACACAAGATAGAAAAGTTGCCATTGGTAGATGATGAATTTATGCTAGCAGGGCTTATAACAATCAAAGATATTGAAAAATCTATACAATATCCATCTTCCGCAAAGGATAGTTCTGGGAGACTATTAGCTGGTGCAGCAGTTGGTGTTACAGCTGATATGCTTGATAGGGTGGCAGCATTAGTAAAAGCTAAGGTAGATGTTGTTGTATTAGATACAGCACATGGCCATTCTAAAGGCGTATTAGAAGCGGTAACCAAGATAAAAAATGTATATCCTAATCTACAAGTAATTGCTGGAAATGTAGCCACAGCAGAAGGGACTCTAGCATTGATTGAAGTAGGTGCTGATGCAGTTAAGGTAGGTATAGGGCCAGGCTCTATATGTACAACAAGGGTTGTAACAGGAATTGGGGTACCTCAAATAACAGCTGTAATGGACAGTGCTAAGGCAGCCAAGGAATTTGGTGTTCCAGTAATCGCAGATGGTGGGGTTAAATATTCTGGAGATATAACCAAAGCCTTAGCAGCAGGAGCAAATGTGGTGATGGCAGGTTCTCTCTTTGCAGGTACAGATGAAAGCCCCGGTGAAGAGGAACTATATGAAGGAAGAAGATATAAGGTATATAGAGGAATGGGTTCATTGGGAGCTATGGACGCAGGTAGCAAGGATAGATACTTCCAAGAGAATACTAAGAAATATGTACCTGAAGGAGTAGAAGGTAGAATCCACCATATAGGACCATTAGGTGAGGTTGTATATCAGTTAGTCGGTGGTCTAAAATCAGGTATGGGGTATTGTGGAGCAATAGATATATCTACACTACAAGAAACAGCAAAATTTATGAGAATAACATCAGCATCATTAATAGAAAACCATCCACATGATGTCCATATAACCAAGGAAGCACCAAATTATTCAAAAAGATGACACAGTGTAGGGGTAGACCTATGTGTCTACCCGTTCCAGGGAGGAAATCAATGAAAAGCTTTATTGATAAAAGTATAGAAGAAATAAAAAGAAAAGTAGGCAATAAAAAGGCTCTATGTGCCTTATCTGGAGGGGTTGATTCTTCTGTAGCTGCAGTTTTAGTACATAAAGCTATAGGAGATAATCTAATATGTGTATTTGTGGACCATGGACTACTAAGAAAGAATGAAAGAGAAGAAGTAGAGAAGGTATTTAGGGACGAATTCCATATGAATCTAATAGTAGTGGATGCAGAAGATAGGTTCCTTGAGAAGCTCAAGGGAGTCACAGATCCTGAAGAAAAGAGAAAGGTAATCGGAGAAGAATTTATCAGAGTATTTGAGGAAGAACAGAAAAAATTGTCAGATATAGCATATTTAGTTCAAGGAACCATTAAATCTGATGTAATTGAATCAGGAAGCAAAGGCAAAGTAGCCGTAAAAAGCCACCACAATGTAGGTGGACTACCTGATGATATTGATTTTGAATTATTAGAACCATTAAGAGAGCTATACAAGGAAGAGGTAAGAGAAGTTGGTAGATTATTGGGTATTTCTCCAGAAATAGTCGAAAGACAACCCTTCCCAGGGCCAGGTCTCGGAGTAAGATGTCTCGGAGAGCTCACAAAGGCTAAACTAGATATATTGAGAGAAGCAGACTATATATTTAGGGATGAAGTGGATAAAGCAGGTTTGTCCATCTGGCAGTACTTTGCTGTACTACCAAACATCCAATCAGTAGGAGTAGTGGACGGAAAAAGAACCTATTGCCATACTATAGCTTTAAGGGCAGTTAATTCCATAGATGGTATGACTGCAGAATGGGTCAAGATACCACTGGATATTTTAGAAAAGATATCTACAAGAATTACTGATGAAGTGAAGGAAGTAAATAGGGTGGTATTTGATGTGAGTAGTAAACCGCCTGCGACTATCGAGTGGGAGTAGTAAGAAATAAACAAGAAGGTTGATAAAACCAATGCTTACAGAGGTTGAAAACCATCAACTGGAACGAAATTGGGTAAAAAAGTTTTTTACCTGAATCCGTATAAATTGAAATAACTGCTTTTTTTTACTTCTGACAATACTA
>CAZZCQ010000038.1:0-9268 GCA_964652285.1 uncultured Tissierella sp. | reverse complement strand
GACTCCCATCAGAATCAATCAATCTTACTTCTTTTTCTCTTATCCCCTCATTAATCTGAAGATCTTTAATAAAAAAACACCTCCTGTTATACAAAAAATATTAAAAGCGGGCATACTATACCCGCTTATCACTTAACAAAACTAATCTTAAAGATTATGGTTTATTTATCTTTGTTAACCCTAAAAGCCACAGCCATAAGGTGAGAAGCGGACACTTCTTCTTATCTTAATAAAATTTAATTTACTATGCCATTATAGTCTATATATCAAACTTTGTCAAACATTTTATATGGAATTTAACTATCGCTAAATGTCATTCTGAGACGAAATTGAAGATTTCTTATGCTTTCAGTATATTAAAAATTCTTGGCTATGCTCAGGATGACAAAAATGGAGTAATCCATTTCTGTCACTTTGTCAATTCATATAATGCTTTAGCATATATTTCCGTTATCTTTATCAAATGGTCTATACTGATATACTCATCCTTTTGATGAGCAACATCTTTTTGTCCTGGAAACATAGGACCAAATGCTACTGCATTCTCCATTGCTCTAGCATAGGTTCCTCCGCCTATTGTTATTGGTTTTGAATCAAAATCTCCAGTTTCCTCTCTATAAACCTCCATTAATTTATTAACTAAGAAGTTGTCCTCTGATATATATAAAGGTTTCTGTTCATATTCTCCTTCTATAAGTGTGATATTCGTGGTGTTTAAGTTTTGTCTTATGCCATCATATACTTCTACAGAGCTAGTGGTAATTGGATATCTAATATTAATTGTTAGATAAATATTGCCACCATCTAATCTAATCATCCCTGGATTGAAGTTCAACTTACCAGAAACATCATCCTCAAAACCACAGCCAATTTTTTCACCATTATGATAAAATCCTATTCTATCATTATAGATGTTTACAAATTCGAATAGTGGATTTTTATCCTCTAATACCATCCCTATACACTTCATCAAATAGGATATGGCATTTTCACCCTTCTCAGGAGTACTTCCATGAGCAGATATCCCTTTTGCAGTTACTTTTATTATCTCACCTTCTACTTCAATACTTATAGGATTCTCATTTTCAAAATTATATGAATTTATTTTTTCTACAAATTCATTCATATTCTTTGTTTCAAAGGTTGCTGATGCTAAGTCAGCTACCATATTAGGAGCTGAGCCACCTTTCAATTCTAATAGTTTTATATGATTATTAGAATCATTTAATTGGTATTTTAAATCAAACACTATAATACCTTTTTCACCATTTATAACTGGAAAATTTGCATCAGGTGTAAAACCCATATCAGGAGCTTTTACTTTTGAAAAATAGTGTTTCATACATCCCCAACCTGATTCTTCATTGGTTCCAAAGATTATCCTTACCTTCCTCTTTAGAGGTACTTCTAAGTCAATCAATGCTTTGGTTGCATACAAAGCAGCTATTGCGGGACCTTTGTCATCTGTAGCCCCCCTACCATATATTTTCTCATCATGAATCTCACCACCATAGGGGTTATATGTCCAGCCTTCTCCTTCAGGAACTACATCTAAGTGTACAAGAATCCCAACTATCTCTTTGCCTTGTCCTACATCAGCATGAGCAGCATATCCATCAAATATTTCTGTTTTAAATCCTAAGCTTTCAGCTAAATCAACTGAGTGTTTTAGTGCATTATATGGTCCTTCACCAAAAGGCATACCTTCCAATGGAGATTCTTCAACAGACTTTATTCTTATTAGTTCTTGAGTTTTTTTGATGATATCTTCTTCATAATTTTTAATCAAATTTCTTAGTTCCACTATTATCAACTCCCCTAGCATATTATATCAATTATACAACAATTTTATCATAAAACAAGAAATATTCTTCTTATAGAAAGTTTTGAAATGGTTACACTAAATTTACAAACAAACGAGGAGGGATAAATTGAAGAAGAAAACCATAATACTTTTTGCCTTAGTTTTTGGGATGATTACTTCATTAATACTAATTGTCCATGTTTTTAGACCTATTCAAGGCCTAGAAGAAATAAAAAGAGCGGATAGAGTTGCTGTGTGGTCTATAACTGTAATTCTATTGATATATTGTTTAAGAATGAATTTAAAGCCTCAATTGGTACCCTCAATTTTAACCATTGAAAGAGATAATAGCAAGGAGAAAGACAAACCTCATGTTTCATTTAATGATGTAGCTGGTTTAGATGAAATAAAAGATGAATTACAAGAAACCATCGACTTTATGATAAACCCAGAAAAGTATAAAAGGATGGGTGCTAAAATCCCTAAGGGTATATTGTTTCATGGTCCTCCAGGAACTGGAAAAACCCTTCTGGCTAAGGCAGTAGCAGGTGAAACACATTCAAGTTTTCTCTATGCAAGCGGATCTGAATTCGTTGAAAAGTATGTTGGGGTTGGAGCTAAGAGGGTGAGAACTCTTTTTGAAAGAGCAAAAAAGGAATCACCATCTATCATCTTTATTGATGAGATAGATGCAATTGGTACAAAGAGAAATCAAGATTCTAATAATGAAAAGGATCAAACACTCAATCAATTATTAGTTGAATTAGATGGATTTAATACGGATGAAGCAGTAATAGTTATAGGAGCAACCAACCGATTGGATTTATTGGATGAAGCATTATTGAGACCAGGAAGATTTGATAGACATATCTATATAGGTATTCCAAACATGCCTGCTCGTGAACAAATACTTACTGTACACACTAATAATAAGCCTCTTGACAATAAAATAGACATTAGGGCTATAGCTAGAAAAACTACTGGATTATCTGGAGCTCAATTGGCAAACATAGCTAATGAAGCTGCTATTATAGCAGTTAGAAACGATAAAAAACAGATATCAGCCATAGAATTTGATGCTGCTATAGAAAGGGTAGTCGCAGGATTAGAGTTAAAAAATCCAAATGTTTTGCTTAAGGAAAAGAAGATTGTATCTATTCATGAAGCTGGTCATGCATTGGTATCAAAGATTTTAGATACTGATATAGTTCAAAAAATATCTATAATACCAAGAGGTCAAGCATTAGGATATGTATTGAAATTTCCCGAGGAAGACAGATATCTTTTGTCTGAAAATGAGTTGGAAAATAAAATAATCACATTGTTAGCAGGAAGAGCTGCTGAACAAGTTATATTCAATGAAATAACAACTGGCGCAAAAGATGATCTATCCAAAGCCACCAATATAGCAAGGGAGATGGTTTGTAGCTACGGTATGAGCCCTTTAGGTACTTTAGCTTTAGATGATTTATATATCAAATATAATTATGATACTATCCGTGTGCAAATTAAAGATATCACTGATAGGACATATAAAAAGGCAATAGAATTAGTTGAAGAGAACATCCACATTCTACATATAATTGCGGAGAGATTAATGGAAAAGGAAACAATTGACAGCGAGGAATTGGATATGATCTTCAAGGAAAATAGTCATTCACCTAAGCCAAATTATGCTATTTAAAATAATGGAAGAGTATATACTCTTCCATTATTGTTAAAACTATCTTGCCTTAGCTCTTATTTCTTCAAGTACCTTAGCTATGAAATCATCTGAGTTCATTTGACCTTGATCTCCATTATCTCTACTTCTCACAGATACCGAATTATTTTGAATTTCTTTCTCCCCTAAAACTAGCATGTAAGGTATTTGTTGTAGTTGAGCTTCCCTTATCTTATATCCTATTTTTTCTGCTCTATCATCTATCTCAACTCTTATGCCTTTTTCATTCAATTTACTCATTAAAGCATATCCATAATCATTGAATTTATCAGATATAGGTAGAATAGTTACTTGGACAGGTGCAAGCCACACAGGGAATTTCCCTGCATAATGCTCAATTAGAATCCCCATAAATCTTTCCATGCTACCAAATATTGTTCTATGAATCATAACTGGTCTTTTCTTTTCATTGTCCTTATCCACATATGATATATCAAATCTCTCAGGCATTTGAAAATCCAGTTGAATAGTACCACATTGCCATGTTCTACCAATAGCATCTTCTAATTGAAAATCTATCTTAGGTCCGTAGAAGGCTCCATCACCTTCATTAACTATATAGTCGATATCCTTTTCATTCAATGCTTCAATTAGCCCATTAGTTGCAATTTCCCATTGCTCTTCAGTGCCCATTGAATTTTCAGGTTTAGTTGATAACTCAATATGGTACTTAAATCCAAATATTCCATACATATAATCAGCTAGTTCAATTATAGACACTAATTCATCTTTCACCTGTGATGGTAATACATATAGATGGGCATCATCTTGAGTAAAGCTCCTAACTCTCATCAATCCATGTAATGCACCTGAAAGCTCGTGTCTATGAACTAATCCTAATTCACCCCATCTTAAGGGCAAATCCCTATAACTATACATCTTAGATTTATAAACCAGGATTGAACCAGGACAGTTCATTGGCTTTATCGCATAATTCCCTTCATCTATGGTTGTATAATACATATTCTCTTGATAATGGTCCCAATGACCTGATTGATGCCATAGGGATTCATTTAATATTATGGGAGTTTTTATCTCGTCATAACCACTTTTAGCATGTTCTTCTTTCCAGAAGTTTTCAAGCTCATTCCTTATTACCATCCCCTTAGGGTGAAAGAAAGGAAACCCAGGTCCTTCTTCATGAATACTAAATAGGTCAAGCTCCTTACCCAATTTTCTATGGTCTCTTCTCTTAGCTTCTTCTAACCTATTAAGATATTCTTCAAGGTCCTTCTTCTTTTCAAAAGTTGTGCCATATATCCTCTGTAGCATCTTATTATTCTCATCTCCACGCCAATAAGCACCTGCAATACTTAATAACTTAATTGCCTTAACTTTCTTGGTGTCGTATAAATGTGGTCCAGCACAAAGATCAGTGAATTCTCCTAATTCATAAAAAGATACTTCTTCATCTTCATCTAAGTTTTCTATTAATTCAACCTTGTATTCTTCATCCCTATCCTTGAAATACTTAAGTGCTTCATCTCTAGGAAGTACAAATCGTTCCAACTTATTCCCTTCTTTAACTATCTTCTTCATCTCTTCTTCGATTCTTTCTAAGTCTTCTGGTGTAAATCTGTGTTCAGTATCAAAATCATAATAGAATCCATTTTCAATTGCTGGTCCTATAGCAAACTTCACACCGGGAAAAAGTTTTTGAACCGCTAGTGCCATGATATGAGCTGAAGTGTGCCAAAAAATCTTCTTACCTTCCTTATCTTCAAACTTCACTACCCTAAAAGTTGAATCCTCAATTACTTCTTCTTGCAACCCCATAATTTTTTCATTCACTACTGCACCTAATGCAACCCTAGCTAACCCTTCTGATATATCCTTAGTTATATTTAATACCTTTGTTCCCTTTTCATATTCCTTAACAGAATTATCTGGTAAAGTGATTTTTATCATTTCCATTTTAACCCTCCTAGTTATTTATAATATAGTAAAATATCCATTTTATGTTGTCAAAATTATCTTAGTTCTAAGCAGGCATGTGCAGTCTCGCACCCCTTATTTACTCCGTAGGATATCTTTGGGGAATGCCCCAGGTTACCATCATTTTTAGAAACCCATTAAAATCGGGTTAGGGCATACATAAGATAGCCTTTCATCCCTACAAATATTTGTAGGGACGAAAGGCTATCTTCCGTGATTCCACCCTAATTGCTACTCATTTTTAATATAACGCCATTGGCGGTAATCCTTCTTCGGATTCAGCTCAGGGATGGTCTTCGACCAACTACTCTTAAGAAGACTTTCAACCAAGATCTTCTCTCTCTAAAAGAAATATATTGTCTACTCTTCCCTTCCTAGCTTTTAATATTTTGTTAATTCAAATTTTATTTTATAGGTAATTCTGTATTTTGTCAAGACTTACAATACTAGCTATCTAAAACTTATTTTAGACTGTCAATTATCTCTTCTATGGACAAACTTTTTTGGATTCCTGTCTTCATATCCCTCAATGAATATCGATTTGTCTTGAACTCCTCTTCTCCCACTACAATCACATAAGGAATATTGAGTTTATCTGCGTAATTAAATTTCTTCCCTAGCTTGGCTGATTCCAAATATACTTGAGTGTAGATTTCTTTATTTCTTAGATAATTAGCTACTTCAATTGATTTTTCAATATAACCATCCATAGGGATTATCAATACCTTTGTTAGGGAACTGTCTCTTGCACTGATAATATTGGCTTCTCTCAATTGATAAAACAATCTGGTCAACCCGATGGACATTCCTACTCCTGGAAGCTTTTGTTTTGTATAATGTGTGGCTAAGTCATCATATCTACCCCCACTACAAATACTCCCCAAAGAAGGATAATCATCTAAGAAGGTCTCATATACTGTACCAGTATAATAATCCAATCCTCGTACTATAGATAGCTTAATCCTATAGTTTATATCAGGCACTCCAAAGAGTCTAATATATTTTACAACAGTGTCTAATTCATCTAGACCCTCATTAAACATTTCATTTCTTAGATTTAATTCTCTTAAAGCTTCAATAATCTCATCATTGCTGCCACTTATATTTATAAAATCATTTATTTTATCTATTATCTGATTGGTCAGCCCATAAGACTGAAGCTCTTTCTTAACCCCTTCTATGCCTATCTTCTCAATCTTATCTATAGTTCTGAGAATTTCAGTAGAATCCTCTATGGATAAACTATCAAAGAAACCTTTAAGCATTTTTCTATTATTTATATATATAGTAAATGCATCAAATCCTAATTCTTTAAAGGTTGAGTAAATAAGAGCAGGAATCTCTGCATCATTGATAATTGAGAGGCTGCCATTCCCTACTATATCAATATCACATTGGTAGAATTCCCTAAATCTTCCCTTTTGATTTCTTTCTCCCCGGTATACTTTCCCAATATGATATCTCTTAAAAGGAAACTCCAACTTAGAATAGTATTGGCTTACATATCTAGCTAGTGGAACAGTCAAGTCAAAACGCATACTCATATCTGTAGATTTGCTTTCAATTCGATAAACTTGTTTTTCAGTCTCTCCTCCACCTTTTGCTAAAAGAACTTCGGATTTTTCTATTATGGGAGTATCTATTGGTAGAAAGCCATATTTCTCATAATTTTTTCTTATTGTATCCATCATTTTATTAAAGAGGATCTGATCACTAGGAATTAACTCCATAAATCCTGGCAATATTGATGGTTTAATTTTATCCTTGCTCATTCTTATATAACCTCCACTAGATCTTTCCTATAATAATATCATTTATTAATGAATTGTCAAAAAGAAAAAGAGTTCAGTATTCAACTCTCTGTGTTCTTTAGCTCTATAGATTTTGATTGACATAAATCACAACCACTACAAAACTGAACTCTATTTCTAAATATCTCCTTAAGAACTAATACTATATCACTTTCTCCTAATTCATCTCCATGAATTATAATCTTTTGAGGTGCTAAAGCTAATAATGAACTCAATATTATGTCACCTTCATTTACCTCTTCTTGAAATATTTCCTTTAATAAACCACTAATTTCCTTATTATTTATTTTATTATTATAAGAGTCTAATAGCCTAATGCTGTCTTTAGTAATTATTAAATTTACTAATTCAACCTGTGAATTTTGTGTATCCACAAAAAATTGAAGCGTATCTATATATTCATTGTATTCAATAATCAAGTATATTTTATCCAATGTTTCCTCAATTGCCTTATCAACCATATAATTAAAGTACTTTGGTCTAAAAGCTAAATATCCATCTATTATTAAAGTGTTGTTTTCTAGTAAATACTCTAATAAATCATTTTTAAATTGCTCCTTTTCTTCAATACACTTTTTTCTATCCAAAAGAATTTTGTAAACTTCATCTATAACCTTAGCTTTATCTATTCCATCTATATTTAACAAAAACTTACTTATTTTAAGAGCTATTATCTTCCTAGAATAAAACTCCATAATTATATCATAAACAAAGTTAACTAAGCTATTGTATAATGCAATATCACCATCGTTCTTGTTTAATGCAAAAATATACACAAATCTATCATCATATTCTTCATAATTTATATTTAAGCTCTTTTTAAAAGAGAACTTTTCAATAATATTGTGAATTTTTTCCACAGGCACAGTACTACCAATTTTAATGGGTTCCATAATTACACTCCCTTCTTTACTAGTATGTACCCTTTAAAATTCTCATATACTATATAAATATTGACACTAATTACAGTTAAGGCTAATTATTGTCCCAATATCCACAATATATTTATCAGATAAATAATGGATATTTTTGTTTTTATTTTTGATAAATTTTAAGATCCTCGCTTTATCTGGATGAATATCAAGCACTCCAGACAATAATATGGTATCCTTCGAATAATTCCCTGTAGATCCACCAATAAAACCATAATTTTGGTTTTTGAGGATTATATTTCCTGCCTCTACCATCAACATTGAATATCCTTTATCATCTAAAAAATTATAAATTGCTTTATCTGAAGTTATTGCACTTCTTTCATCAATAATAGCTATTGAACATTTAGTATATCCTTGATTGATATTTATTAATTCAAGACCTTCTTTCATTAGCAAATATTTCAAAACCTTATCAGTATAATCGAATTTATGAATTGCAATTCCATGCATTCTTCCTACATTATATGCAATATCCCCAGGATACTTGCACTCTAATTTTTGTTCTCCCTTAATCAATTTTAGATTTGCCCATGAAAGCATATCTTTATAGTAGTCATAAACATTGGGAGCAATGACTAAAGTCTTGTGATTTACAGGATGTAAAACTATATCTGGATGATATGAAATCGATTCATCTACATCTAGACATTTTATTGTGGGAATGATTTTCAGATTCAATTTTTTAAGTGACTCTATTATCCTTTTATCTGCGTCTCCAGCAACAATAACTGTATCAGCATCTCTCTGTGGAATAAATGGATTACTAAGCATTTTATATTCTCCTAATTTATACTATTTTTATTTTACCCAAAAAATAAAATAATCTACCGCTAGTGTATTTGACAAAACAGTAGAAAGAATAAAATAAATTTTGAACGGACAGATGAAATCATTGGAGGCGGCACCCGGATTTGAACCGGGGGTAAAGGCTTTGCAGGCCTCTGCCTTACCACTTGGCTATGCCGCCATAATTGTGCGCAGTCTCGCTTCAACGGAATCGTTTACTGGAGCGGAAGACGAGATTCGAACTCGCGGCCCTCGCCTTGGCAAGGCGATGCTC